>JAUUZQ010000040.1 GCA_030589895.1 Bacteroidales bacterium | reverse complement strand
TTGAAGAACAAATCATTTATGTTCATTGCATTTCTGTGTGTTTCCTTCTATGCGGCAGTATTTCCGTTTATACAATATGCACCTGACTTGCTGGTAAATAAATTTGGTTTTACACCAAATCTCCCGGTTAGTGACAGTTATTTTTCACTATTTGGAAGTCAACCATTGGGTACAGTTGCCATATACTTAAGCCTCTTCCTTTTTGGACTCTCATTTTCCATGATTCCTTCTAAGATAAAGGCGGCTAAAGGAAAAATTTTATCTCTCGTTCTAATTGGAACGCTATTTGGATTTTTTCTATACGGATTATGGGAATCAACACTATCTGTATGGTTTAATGACGGCGCAAAAACTGCCAGTCTGATTCATATGGGAACAATTCTTTTTACTCCAATTTTTGGAAATTATGTTGACAAACGAGGCAAGGCTGCATCCTTGATGATATTAGGATCTCTTCTCCTTATTTTTGCTCACTTAGCACTGTCTGTTTTCAATAGTGTATTATTAGGGTATTTTGGATTGATAAGTCTGGGAATTGCCTTCTCACTGGTTCCTGCAGCCATGTGGCCTTCTGTTGCAAAAATTGTTGCTGAGAAAAGACTGGGCACAGCCTATGCTTCCATGTTTACTATTCAGAACTGGGGCTTGCTGATTTTCTTCTGGGGAATAGGGAAATTTGTTGATGTAATGAATCCCACTGTAATCTCTCTTATCGCCGAGACCAGGGAGAAACTTGAGAATCTTGGACTATCCACTGCAGAGATAAGCGATAAGATTTTATCGATGAAGGCATCCGGTGAGATTCCTCCATATAATTACACATGGCCGATCTTTATGTTGGTCATCCTGGGAATTATCTCAATATTTCTTGCTCTTCAGCTACGTAAAGCTGATGCCAAACAGAAATTTGGACTTGAACTTCCCTCAGGCGTAACACCTGAATAACATATAAATGGCCTGAACAATCAGGCCATTTTTTTGTATTATTATAGAACAAAATAAATAGACTATGGATGCTTCAAAATCTTTTATGATGTCAGTACGTCCATGCTCCTACAATATTAAAACAGACAAAAAAATAAGCGAAATGAAAAATTTACAACCAGCAGAGATATGGACCAATTTCTATGCACTTACTCAAATTCCACGACCATCGAAAAAAGAGACGGAAGTAATTGCCTACATGAAAAAATTCGGAGAAGATCTTAATTTAGAAACCATTGTCGATGAAGTGGGAAATGTGATCATTAAAAAACCTGCTACTCCGGGTTTGGAAAACAGGAAAACTGTGATATTCCAGGGTCACCTGGATATGGTACCTCAAAAAAATAGCGATAAGGATTTTGATTTTGAGAAAGATCCGATTGAAACCCTGATTGAAGGGGAATGGGTCACTGCAGATGGCACCACACTTGGGGCTGATAATGGAATCGGAGTTGCAGCTGCTATGGCAGTATTACAAGCCACAACTTTGAAACATGGACCGATTGAAGCCCTCTTTACAATTGATGAAGAGACAGGTATGACCGGAGCTTTTGGATTAAAACCGGGTTTGCTTAATGGTGATATCCTTATCAACCTTGATTCTGAAGATGAGGGAGAAATGTATGTAGGTTGTGCCGGAGGAATCGATATAAATGTTAAGAAAGAATACCAGGAAGAGGATGCTCCGCTTGGTATGACTGCCTATCTGATTGAAGCAAAAGGCTTAAAAGGTGGCCATTCAGGAATTGATATTCCATTAGGAAAAGCGAATGCAAATAAGATTATGTTCCGCTTTCTGATGCAGGCAGAGGTAGATTTTGGAATCAGGTTAGCTGAAGCTGCCGGTGGCGATCTTCGCAATGCCATTCCAAGAGAATCTCATTCCTTGCTGATGGTAGCAGATGATAAAACTCAAAAATTTGAAGAATTTGTCAACTTTTACAATACTATTTACAGAAATGAATTTTCAGACACTGAACCTGATTTGTCTTTTTCCTGTAAAAAAGTTGATGCACCAGCCAAAGTTGCCAATGCAAAAGACCAATACAAAATAATCAGAGCCGTATTTGCAACACCTCATGGCGTTGAACGCATGAGTACTTCCATGCCAAGATTGGTTGAAACATCCAATAACCTCTCCATTGTAAATTTGAAGAGCGGAATGTTGAAGATTTCATGTCTTACAAGGAGTTCAGTGGATTCTGCCAAGCTGGCAACTGCCTGGAGAATTGCTGCAATCTACCATCTCATTGATGCAGAGGTAAATCTTGAAGGTGAATATCCAGGATGGAAACCAAATATGGATTCTCCAATATTAAAAACCTGCAGAGACGTTTATGAAAATAAATTTGGGAAAATTCCTGAAATAATGGCTATTCACGCCGGACTTGAATGTGGACTGATAGGTGGAGTTTATCCAAATCTGGATATGATCTCATTCGGACCAACCATCAGGTTCCCTCACTCTCCCGATGAAAAAGTAAAAATTGATACTGTCCAGAAATTCTGGGATTTCATCGTTGCATTGCTTGAGGAAATACCTGTAAAATAGCAAAAATTAAACAGCTATAATGAAGGGTGTCGAAATTTCGACACCTTTTTTTTTTGACGAATGTATCTTTTTCATACATGAGATAATTTACTAGCCTACCCAGTACCTTTCTCTCTTCCATCACCTATTACATCAATTGTATCGAAATATTTGTCTAACTATTTGATTTTGTGATAAGAAATGTCGTAAATTGAAGAAAACTCATAGATTATGAAAAGAATCATTACACTTTTTGTATTGCTTGTGGCTCTCTTTCAATTTTCTATAGCACAGGAGATTGTATTAGCTCCAACAGTTATTGCTTCAGCCGGTAATTATTCTGAAGCCGGAAACATAAGCCTTTCATGGACGCTCGGTGAAATAGCTGTAACAACCCTGAAACAGGGTGATCTTATCCTAACACAGGGATTTCAGCAATCGTACCTGAAAAAAGTTGGGATTGATCCGGATCCTATTGACTGGAAAATCCTGGCCTATCCTAATCCCGTTACTGATGAATTAAGAATTCAGTTTGATCTACCGGAATCCACAGATTTCTGGATAGAGATACAGGATGTAACAGGACGTATCTTAAGTCAAAAACAGCACAAGGAAATACATCCCGGCGATATTGTTACGGTCAATATGTCGTCGTATAAGTATGGGGTCTATTTCTTTCGTGTATTTACTCCTGACAGGCAGCAAATGCGGGTAATCAGTATCCGTAAAATTCAGTAATCCTCTCTTCTCCTACTTACGCTGCATTATTTTAATTTATTAACCTCAACAATTATGAAGCTTAATAAACTTATGAGTATCGGAATAATTCTGCTAATTGCAGCTATTACAATTCCGGTAAACGGACAAACAAAAGGTTTTAAATACCAGGGTGTAGCCAGAGATAATAATGGGGACCCGCTGATTGAACAAGATCTGACTGTTACGATAGGAATTCGAGCTGCAAGTGAGAATGGAGAATTAGTGTGGGAAGAGCAACAAGATGTACAGACCAATCCATTTGGTCTGTTCTCAATTAATATTTGCAGTGATGAATCTTCAAATACCGGTGGTGTAGCAAATCCGGCTGATATAGATTGGGGATCAGCACCGCATTATATCAATGTAAAAATTGATGACGGCACACAAAACAATGATATGGGGACTACTGAAATACTATCTGTACCCTATGCGGTATTTGCAGAAAATAGTCCGGAGGGACCCCAGGGACCTAAAGGGGATACAGGAGATCAAGGTATTGAAGGCCCCCATGGAGTGCAGGGAGTTGTAGGATCACAAGGCGAACAAGGCCCTGTGGGAGAACAAGGTCTGACCGGTTCAACAGGACCAACGGGAGACATTGGTGACCTGGGGCCAACAGGCGAGCAGGGGCCAACAGGTCCAACTGGGAGTCAAGGACCAAGCGGTCCAACAGGACTTACCGGTGAGCAGGGACCGGAAGGTCCGGTAGGACCAAAAGGTGATGCAGGCACCGGACTTATTAACCAGGGAGACTGGGTTTCAGGAACAACATATCTCCCGGGTGATTATGTATTCGATAGTTCAAGCGATGATCTTTTGATGAATTCCATGTGGATTCTCGAGGGAGAATTATCTTATCTCTCTACAGATGCTCCTTACCTTGACCTTGAGAACTGGGTGGAATTCCAGGCTCCTGAAGGCCCGGAAGGTCCTCAGGGACCGAAAGGTGATCCAGGAGATGTGGGCCCCGAAGGTCCCCTTGGACCAACAGGCCCTCAGGGAATCCAGGGCATTACAGGTATTAAGGGTGACAAAGGAGATACAGGCAACACAGGAACACAGGGAGTGCAGGGAGTGCAAGGACCTCAAGGAGTTCAAGGATTAAAAGGAGACCAGGGTGATATTGGTCCGCTTGGACCAAGCGGTCCTCAAGGAGAAATTGGAGCACAGGGTGATATTGGCCCCCAGGGTATTCAGGGAATAACAGGTATTCAGGGTATTCAAGGAGAGAAAGGGGACCCGGGAGATCCAGCTACTGATGATCAGACTTTAAACATTAGTGGAACCCTACTAACTATTTCGGGTGGTAATACAGTCACATTACAGGACGAGGTAAATGACGCTGACTCAAACCCTGTGAATGAACTACAAAGCCTTACATATAACAATGGCGTTTTGGAAATATCAAGTGTCAATAGCGTTTTTATTCCTGATGAAGTTATTGATGCGGATGCAAATCCAAGCAATGAACTGCAGACTTTAAGTATTTATGGTAACCAGATCAGTCTCAGTGATAGTGGTGGTACAATTACCTTACCTGTGGATCAGGTGAATGATGCGGACCGATGGCCAAGCAATGAAATTCAGAGTCTCAGTTTTAATAGTGGCGTACTTGGAATTTCAGGAGCCAATACAGTAATTATTCCCGACCTGGTGAATGATGCGGATCGATGGCCTACCAATGAATATCAGGATCTGGATTTTACCGGTGGAATTTTAAGCATGACAAAGATCTCCGGAAATAATGTAAATCTTTCAGCTTTTGTAGCATCTGAGAGTGCCTGGACAAGCGGGACAGGAAAGGTAACTTATATGGGAGGCAGTGTAGGTGTTGGAACTGTCACACCGGAAAGTGTAATGGATGTTGTGGGAACAGCAACAGGTGATGAACCAATTTTCCAGGTAAAAAATAACCAGGACATAACTGTCTTTGCCGTATATAACGAAGGTGTAAGGGTATATATTCCCGATGATCTTGTTGCAGCAAAGGGAATCAAGGGAGGATTTGCCGTTGGAGGGTATAACAGTGCCAAGGACCTGACAACAGATGAGTATTTCTTACAGGTAATGCCTGAAGGTGCCAATATAAATTTCTTCACATCTGACGAAGCAAAGGGAATAAAGGGTGGATTTGCTGTTGGAGGATATAACAAGACAAAATCTGAGAGCTCATCTTATATTTATTTGGATCCATATTCAGTTCCATTAGGATTTCTTGATCCACCCCCCACTACTGCCGAAGGATTTAAAGTAAAAGGTAATTGTTACGTCGGTACGCTTGCCGGTAAAAATCATAAAGGACATTTTAACACTTATTTGGGATATCAATCCGGATACGAAGGAAGTTTAGTAGCTTATCCATTTCCGGTTATCGGTGCAAACACATCTGTATCTAACACTTATGTGGGTTCATTCTCAGGCTATGCAAATATAAATGGAGATTACAATACCTATCTTGGGTCAGGCGCAGGATCACGATGCACCGGATCCGGAAATGTATTCATTGGATACAAAGCCGGACAGAATGAAACTACCGGGAATGACAGACTTTTTATTTCAAACAGCGATGATGCATCTCCATTGATATGGGGAGATTTTGCACAAAATTATCTTCGAATCAATAACCATGTGGGAATCAATGTCAGTCCAATAAGTTCTTATTCTTTGCGAGCGAATGGAAACATTTATATATATGGAGCTGGTTTAGCCACAGGTGGATTTCATACAAGTTCTGATGCACGACTAAAGAAAGACATAAAGATTATTGAGAATGCCTTAGGTATTGTGAAGAAAATCCGAGGTGTCAGATTCGATTTTAAAACGAATGAATATCCCGAGTCTAATTTTTCACCCGACCGTCAGGTAGGAGTTATTGCACAGGAAGTGGAGGCAGTTCTTCCTGAACTGATTGACGAAAACGAAGTCGGGATAAAAGGTGTTGACTATAGTAAGCTGACTGCAGTATTAATTGAAGCAGTTAAAGAGCAGCAAGAAATGATTGAGGCAATGGAAACGAAGTTAAGTGAACAAGAAGCAGAAATAAACAGACTAACTGACTTAGAACAAACTGTTCTTGAACTCACTGAAAGAGTAAATTCGATGGAGAAATTTGCTGAAAAATAATAATTGTTGATAATTATTTAATCCCCGTCTGCAACCAAACAGACGGGGGTATTGTTTTACTATAGATTGCTAAACCCGGCTTTGCTATATTATCAGGAATCAATAATGAAGTTAAATTCTTGATAAAAAACTGTTAAATACTTGAATAAGCCGTTGTTTTTTATGAAATTTGAAGAAATACTGAAAAAAATGAAAAGATATATTGCTTTTTTCGCCGCTATTGTATTTACAACTCAAATTGCTTTTAATCAGGGAATTGAATTATCCCCTACAGTAATTGCCTCTGCCGGGAATTATTCAGAGGCAGGAGGTATTAGTCTCTCATGGACACTTGGAGAAATTGCTGTTACAACACTACAGCAAGGTGATCTGATCCTCACACAGGGATTTCAGCAATCATATTTACTACCGGATGGTATTGACCTTGACCCCATAGACTGGCAAATTATCGCATATCCCAATCCTGTCAAAGACGAACTGAAAATTCAGTTCAACGTACTTGAGCCAACCCATTTTTGGGTGGAGATACAGGATGTAACAGGCAGGATATTAAGTCAGAAACAATACAAAGAAATCCATCCCGGAGATATTATTCCCATAAGCATGTCATCATACAGATATGGGGTTTATTTCTTCCGGGTCTATACTCCTGACAGACAACAAATGCGGGTTATAAGTATTCGTAAGATATAATATACTGGCATTGTTGCATTGTTGCATTGTTGCATTGTTGCATTGTCGCATTATCACTACTTCACATTCAATAGCTGAAGTGGAGCAAGTTGTTGCTATACATTTCATATCTTGATTAATGTTCGCCTAAAACCCTCATATCATGACTCAATATTTTAGACGTTTCATAACAGTAATTGCTATTTTTCTTCTGACAATACCACTGCTTCAGGCTCAGCAGAATGCCGGCATTAATTACCAGGCTGTGGCAAGAGATAACACCGGAAATATAATTGGTGAAAAAGATATTACGGTGATATTGTCAATTCTGGATGCAAGCGGAACTTCGTTATGGGAAGAAACCCATGATGTAAACACTTCTCCACAGGGTTTGTTCTCAATTGCACTGGGAACTGATATGGGTAGCGTTACTCATAACACTGTTGAAAATCTTGCCGACATTGAGTGGAACACAGGATCATACAAGTTATCTGTCAAGGTTGATCAAGGGAATGGTATCGTCGAACTGGGAAGCAATACTATTCAGGCAGTCCCTATAGCCTATTATGGTAAAGACGAAGATGCTGATCCTGAAAACGAGTTGCAGGATCTTCAGCTGAATTCAGGTTCTTTGACCATAACTAAAAACGCTACTGCAACTGATATTGACCTGAGTGCCTTTGTTGCTTCTGAAATGGCATGGAAAAAGGATGCCAGCAACATACAGTTTCCAGCTGGAAATGTTGGTGTTGGAACAGACACGATCGAAGCTGTAATGGATATCCAGGGAAATCTGCCGGGTGATGAACCCATCTTCCAGGTAAAGAATAACGAAGGAGTCCCTGTATTCGCTGTATACAACGAAGGTGTCAGGGTATATATACCAGAAGACCTTCCTCTTTCAAAGGGAGTAAAAGGCGGATTTGCAGTGGGTGGATATAACAGTGCAAAAGAGTTGCCAACAGATGCATATTTTCTACAAGTTATGCCGGAAGCTTCAAGTATAGGTTTCTTTACAGATTTGAATAAAGGTAAAAATGATTCCAAAGGTTTAAAAGGTGGATTTGCTGTGGGAGGTTACAACAGTACAAAATCTGAGTTACCTTCGTTTGTATATATGGATCCATATGCAGTTCCTATTAATTATGACGGAGGAACAACTATTATTCTTCCTATTTTTGATGCTCTGAATGAAAAAGGGAATTGCTATATCGGCACCATGGCCGGACAGAATCGCAAAGGACATTTTAACACAAGTCTGGGATATCAATCAGGCTTTAGTATTGGTACAATTGTTACTATGTTTCCGTCTTTCAATGCAAATACAGCTTCCTATAATACAACTGTTGGAGCGTTCTCAGGATACGCCAATGTAACAGGTGATAAAAATGTATATCTTGGATATCAGGCTGGCTACAACAATGTAGGTTCTGGAAATGTATTTATTGGATATCAGGCTGGGGCAGACGCAACAACTGTACATAATGTATTATATATCGACAATGAAGATACAACTGATCCTTTAATTGGGGGAGATTTTGCAAATGATTTCGTTAAAATTAATGGAAAAGTTGGGATTAACAGAGCGCCAACATTTACTCTGGATGTTTCGGCAGTTTCCGGAGAGAGCATTGGATTGAGAGTTGTAGGAAATATCTATGCTACAGGTACTATTACAAGCTCAGATGCCAGAATCAAGGAGAACGTTGAGCTCATTGAAAATGCATTGGATATCATAACTAATATCCGGGGTGTCAAATTCAATTTTAAAGCAAAAGAATATCCTGAGTCTAATTTTTCACTCGACCGACAAGTAGGGGTTATTGCTCAGGAAGTTGAAGCCGTTCTTCCTGAATTGGTTGATGAAAATGAAGTCGGGATAAAAGGTGTTGACTACAGTAAGCTGACTGCGGTATTAATTGAAGCTGTTAAAGAACAACAGGAGATCATTGAAGCCAATGATGCAAGACTTAGTGAACAGGAGGCTGAGATTAATGCACTTAAAGCAGATCCCTCTTCTGAAGAGATGATGCAAACCATGCAGATGATGCAGGAGACCATTCAAAAACTCTCAAATAAAGTAGCTGAACTCGAAAAGAAGTAATAGCGATTAATTAATGTAACAATGCCTAAATGAGCCCTATTGCCATTGTTGCATTGTCGCATTGTCGCATTGTCGCATTATCACTGCTTCACATTCACCATCGCACCTAACTGATAAACGGCTATCCGTTCCTTGTGCAATACATCATTACCCTGTAATACAGACACATTGGTCATCTCGGGAATCCTGTAATACAATTTATTATATACTTCCTCTTCCGGAAGCTGAGGCAATAGGTTGCGCATACTTTTCGTAGTTCCCCCGGGTACAATAAGAACTTCTATGAGGTCTGCTGAAATATTCTCAGATGAATATCCATTTTCTGAAGTAAAACTTCCAAGTACAAACTGCTGCGGATCCACAGACTCAACAGGAGTAATAAAGAATTCCCTATAGTAGCGCTGTGTATATGACTTTCCAATAAACAGTGAAAGATAATCCATCTCAAGTTTGTCAAGCGTAGCTAACGCAGTCTTTAGATCAAAATCTTGCGGATAAGGATCCAGTAAGCCTGCGGAAATATAGTAGCGATCACTCCTTATCTCCAGGATCAATTTTGCCGCCTCCTTTGCCTTTTTCTCCAGCGTTTTCGGCTCTAATTGCTCACTAATTATCGGAACCCTGACAAAAGAGGTGTCTGTCAATATGGTTTTGTAGATCGTCTCCTCCCTGAGTTCAATATTGGGCTCCATTGTTACATCCTTATATGGTATGCCGTCAATTGAATAGACTTCACCACCTGATTGGACAATTTCCTCTTCAGCATAAAGCTTATCCAGTAGAATATATCCACTATGAACGAGGCTATTTATTGCATCATTATCAATGCTACCCTCAATAATATTCACAGAATAAAAATGATCCCCGTCTGCCTCAACTATTTTCTTAACAGAAGTTTTATTGATCTTGTAAACTTCTGACCTTGTCCGATTAACACCATTGATACCCAATAATTTCAATGAATAATCACAATATGGTCCGGGAAGAAAGACTCTTTTCTCATACCCAATTCCAATTTTCAGACTTGTCTGCGGCAAAGCATAAATAAGACTTTCCTCAATTTCAAGTGGCTCATATCCTATATTTGTTACCAGAAATTTCGTTGCAGGGACACAAGATCCCGCCAGAAATAATAAACTTATAAATACTATTCTAATTTTATACATATCTCTTAAATCAATTTTTTAAACTTCTTCCGAGAGGCCCTTCAAACATCATACATCTTCTCAATGTCCCACACCACCAACTCTTCCTTCATGTAAAAATGGTAAAGCTTTCAATACTTTAAACGCTTCACCCATCTGATCTATTATATCTCCGGCATTCATCGCTTCCTGATCCATCTTCCCTGCGGCCAGATCACCTGCCAATCCATGAAGGAAAACACCAGCAATAGCAGCACTTCCGGGCTTCAATCCTCTTGCAAGTAAAGATACTATAATTCCGGTTAACACATCTCCGCTCCCTCCTGTAGCCATGCCGGGATTTCCATTCACATTAAATTTATATGTTCCATCAGGAAATGAGATTCCGGTATAAGCTCCTTTTAATACAACAATAACTTTATACCTCTTTGAAAATGCTTTCTGCCGGATATGTCTGCTATAGGCATCCGGTGATTTACCTGCCAGTCGATCAAATTCTGTCGGATGAGGTGTTAAAATTGTATTCTCAGGTAACATTTTTAACATTTCCTGGTCCTCAGCAATGAGATTCAGCGCATCGGCATCCAACACCATGGCTACTTTACAATTCTCTAAAAGCTCCGTCAATCCCCTCCTGCAATTGGGTTTCGTTCCAAGTCCCGGACCAATCGCAACAGCATTAAATTTAGAGAGATCAGGCGGTTTACTAAAAAGGATCTCAGATTGATCAATGCTTACAATAGCCTCCGGAATGGCTGTCTGAACAATTTCATAACCTGATTTAGGAATATGTATTGTCACCAATCCTGCTCCTCCTCTTAAAGCAGATTTTCCCGTAAGCAGTGCAGCCCCCATCATACCATATTTACCGGCAATGACCAAAGCATGACCAAAAGTTCCCTTATGAGAAAACCTCTCTCGCACAGGAACTAAACTACATACATCTCTATTATTAATTATTGAATAATCTGTTTTGGTATTGGCAACAATATCCTTGTTTAATTTTATATCCAGGACTTTCCATTCACCGGTATACATTGCATTTTCTCTAAAAAAGAAGGAGAGAAAAGGAAACTGGAAAGTGCTTGTATAATCTGCCTGAATGATACAATCCGGACTATTCTCCGTGTTATCCTCCCCAAATAGTCCGGAAGGAATATCAATAGAAACAATAGTTGTCTTCGATTTGTTAATCAATCGGATAGCTTCAGCAAACTTACCATCAACCTGCCTTGTTAATCCCGAACCAAATATTCCATCTATTACAAGCTGGTCATTTTTCAGTTCAGGAAAATCATGCAGATTTGCAATATTTTTCATATCAACTAAACCCTGCTCCTTCAGCCTATCCATGTTTACCTGACAGTTTGCTGAAAGATTCTTACCATCTGTTATCAGGTAACATTTGACAGTGTACTGTCGATCAGCCAGCAGTCTGGCCATAGCAAGAGCATCACCACCATTGTTACCGGGACCCGCAAATACGATTATCTGCTGATTGGTCTTAAATCTCCTGACAAACCAGCTGGTCAATGCACTCGCAGCCCTCTCCATCAAATCGATTGAAACAACAGGCTCGTTTTCAATTGTAAAATTATCAATGGCTCTAACTGCTTCCGAAGTAAATATCTTCATAGTTATCAATTTGAATCAAATTTACGGAATGAAAGGGAAAGCGCAAAGTGAAGCAAGGGAATGGGGTTTTTCTTTTCCACTCTACCTTCCTTACATCAAAAAAAGATTTCTATATTTGTTGCCATTACTAAATAATTATTAATCAAAACTATATTCTATGTTTAAAGATCATCCAAAAGGGCTATTCGTTGCCTTCTTCACCAATATGGGTGAAAGGTTTGGCTTCTATACCATGATGGCCATATTGGTATTATTTCTTCAGGCAAAATTTGGTCTTACCGAAGACAGAGCCGGAGGAATTTATAGCTGGTTCTATTTTTTCATATATGCACTTGCCCTGCTGGGTGGAATTCTTGCAGATGCCACAAGAAAATATAAAACAATAATAATGCTGGGCCAGATTATTATGTTTGTCGGATACATTGTAATGGCCGTACCCGGGCTTGATCTGACACTTACACTTATAGGTTTATTCACTATTGCATTTGGAAATGGATTATTCAAAGGAAATCTACAAGCTGTTGTAGGCCAAATGTATGATGATCCAAAATATGATAAGGTAAGGGATAATGCATTCCTTATCTTTTACATGGGAATTAATGTGGGCGCATTCTTTGCTCCATTTGCAGCGACAGGCATGCGCAATTGGTGGCTAAAGTCAAATGGTTTGCTTCATGATGCAAGTTTACCGGCGATTTGTCATCAATTTCAGGATGGTACTCTACAGGATGTTAGTAAACTGCAAGAACTGGCTAACGAAGTGACAATGGGAGGCGCCGTTACCAATCTACAGGAATTTGCCACCAATTACCTTGAAACATTCTCCAGGGGATATAATTATGCATTTGGCATTGCGGCAATTGCAATGGTAGTCTCTTTAGTGGCATATCTGCTCTTTAACAAGCATCTGCCAAATCGTGAGAAAGTAGCTGGCGAAAAAACAATTACTCTCACTGAAAAGCCAATTGCAATTCCCGTTGCATTAGGAGCAGGTGCAGTTGTTGCATTTTTGATCAGCCTGGTTAAGGATTTCCCAACAGGAATGGCCATTGGACTGTTTGTAGGTTTTGTGACATGGATCTTTATGATTGCCAAGAAAGACGAGAGAGAGCGTGTTGTTTCTCTCTTGCTCGTATTTTTTGTGGTTATATTTTTCTGGATGTCATTTCATCAAAATGGATTAACACTTACGTTTTTTGCGAGGGATTATACAGTAAAAACTGTTGATGCATTCACCTACATGTTTTTTACAATTGAAAATATCTTAGCTTTAGTTACACTTATTGCAGGTATTGTTATTCTTATTGGAAAAAAACGAGAAAAGAAAACAAGATTCATTGGTGCTCTTCTAACTATTATTGGTGCTGGATTTTCATACTGGTTTTACACCAGGGCAGGTGAGCATAATCCAATTGCACCTGAGGTTTTTCAATCATTTAACCCACTGTTTATAGTGTCTCTGACCTTTGTAGTTATGGGAGTTTTTGCATGGCTTAATGAAAGAGGCAAAGAGCCAAGTACACCCAGAAAGATAGGTATCGGTATGTTGATTGCTGCTGCGGGATTTGTTGTTATGGTTGTTGGTTCGCTGGGTCTGATCTCACCTCATGAACTACAAGTTACAAATGAGGCCGGAAATATTATGTACAATCCGGTACCAGACAGCTCTCGGATCATGCCTTATTGGCTCATGTCATCATATCTGGTGCTCACTATCGCAGAGCTCTTCCTGAGTCCAATGGGATTATCTTTTGTTTCAAAAGTTGCTCCTAAAAGATTCCAGGGAGTAATGCAGGGAGGCTGGTTACTGGCAACTGCCGTTGGGAACAAACTACTCTTTATTGGAAGTTCATTATGGGGTAACCTTGACCTTTGGCAAATATGGGCCATATTTGTAGTCTGTTGTCTGCTTTCTGCGGCTTTCATCTTCGCCATTATGAAGAAACTAGAAAGAGCAACTCAGGGATAATACTATAAGCAATGCTTTTTAACTCAAGATCAAATGAGTTAAAAAGCATTGCTCATTTCAACATATCTTTTACTTCCTCAATATTCCCATCTGTTTCAGCAGGGTCAAGATCCAATATATGTGCGATTAAGCTGTATATATGTACATTCTCAAATGAGGGATGTATATAGTTATCTTTAAAAGCAGGACCATCAGCATAAAAAATAGCGTGCATGTCAGAATTCGAATTGTCATAGCCATGTGTACCCCCGGAATAGCCAGAAGGATCGGCTTTCACGCCAACAGACCATGCACTATCCGCTACGACAACGATATCTGTAATTCTTGGATGAGAACCATAATTAAGATAAGCTGGAATATTCTCCTTCCTCCAGGCAGATATTCCATCTACCCGATTCAGAATATGGGCTACTGAATCTTCGTAGCCATCTATGGCATCAATGAGGTAAAAAGGGTTGCTTCCAAAATCCGATTCTATCCACTCTCTATTGACATAATCATATATATTTACGTAACGCTCAGGAGAAATCGCCCCCATCCCATGATCAGAGGTAACAATCAAGTTGACCTTCTCACCATAGGGCAGCTTAGAAATTTCCTTTCGCAGCACACTAAGAATTCCATCCAGTTGCTCGATTACCTCTTGTGTATTACGATGTACAGGGCCAAAACTATGTCCAACGCCATCAGGCTCATCGAAATAGAGTGTTATAAACCTCGGGCGTTTCTCAAGTGGTAATTTCAGCCAATGCATCACAGTATCAACCCTATCGGAAAAAGGCACACTTCCATCATATGTTTTCCAGTATGTTGGCTCTATTCCTCCAATCGGTGCTTCAGAACCTACCCAATAAAATGAAGCACTTATAAGACCTTGTTTTTCAGCAGTATTCCAAATTGGCTCACCGTCATAAAAATCGGGATTTGTAACCATAGCTCTATTGCCGATACGATACAAGAGTCCAAGATCCCTTGCATAAAAAGAATTACTTATCAAGCCATGATGGTCGGGATACAGTCCTGTTGCAATTGTATAATGATTAGGAAATGTTTTAGTTGGAAAAGAGGGTATTAATCTTTCTGCTTTTACACCATTCAATTCCATATCATCAAAGCTGGGAAGATTATAGAGGTCCGGGTAATCCCACCTGAAACCATCAAATGAAACAAGTATAACATAGTTTTCATAAGTTTCGTATGACTGATCTTTCGTCCTTGTACATGAAGCGAGCAGGAAGACAATAGTCAATAGCGAAACAATAAATGATAATCTCATAATATATTTTTTAAAAACCATAATTCACAATGACGATTATATATGTAGGAATATTTCAATTAAAGATCATTGATTTCAATAGTATCAGATTTATTATCGAACAACCATTTAAACAAAGGTTCCTCTTCCTCAGCAGGTTGTAAATAATTGTGCATTGATGGCATTTCAGGCAAAAGAACTTCATTCACGCTCATATCCTGATTAAAATGATAATATTTTAAATAGCAATTTTCATATCCACTTGCCGGTGAAAGCCTTTCAAAACTGTAATCACTTAGCATTCCTGCGGGATAAAAATCATTTAACTGAAGAATGAAACCAGGTCCAAACTGCTGCAGAGCTGATAAGAAATATAAACTCATATCATATCCCAGCATTCCAAAATTAATTCCTTTTCGGGTATTGAAAGAAGGTTCTTTAAAATAATTCTCTCTGAATCTCTTCAGTAAATGAAGATAGTTTTGATCCTCAAAATCATATTTATGCGTATGCGAAATTGTAAGCTGCAATTTATGAATGTAGCTTATTTCTATATCGTCAAACCCAACCCAATATGGCGAGCCAAAAAGCTGTATATCGAAGTTATCAAGTTTGTAAAATAGTGTACTTGCAAGCTGACTGGCAAATGCCTCATCCGTAGCAGGTGAAATAACAGTATTCCTTACATCTGACTTCAAGGCATGAATCAGGTCTCTCATATTTCCATCCCGTATTATAACCTCTTTAAAGAGTACACTCTCCAGTGCTGAATAATTCTGTAACTCATTAAATAACACCTTTTTATAATATTCAATACGCTCAATCTGCGAAGAATCTCCGTTGTGTACAAAAATCAAATTATCAGCGTAAGACCTTGATAAATATTTTGCATTGTTCCTATACTCTGTTTTATAGGAAGGCGTTGTTTGAAACAGATAAGGATTAATCAGTGTAAGTGAATCATCTGCATGGAAAGGAGTTACGACAGGGATTCTGTTTTCCTTGCAAAACTCAGATACAAGTTCAAGATTATAGGTGTAAAAAGGACCAATGATCAGATCCATTTCAGCCATTTCATCCAGGGCAAGTAATTCCCGCGTGTGGAACATGCTTTTTCTTGTATCAAAAAAATGTACGTTTAGCTCCAAACCGGCATCAGTAAGTGTATCTATTGCCAAAAGGCTTCCTTCAAAAAACTCAAGAAACTGAATTGCCTGGGGTGTCTCCTCTTCTGATTCATACTGCTCAATGATGCGCTCTCTACGTATCGGAAACTTTACATCCTTGAGCAAGGAGTCCAGAGGCTCCTGTTCTGAAAAGTTAAAAGGAATCAGGTAAGCAATATTAAACACTTCCTGTCCTGAATAGTACCTATCCTTAATTTCATCATAGTTATACTCTTCAATGCCTAATGAATCAAGAAAAACCAAATCAACTGTATCAGAGATAATTGTATCATGTCTGAAGAATACATCTATTGTTGTATTCGGCTTAGGAATCATAATCACTTGTCCTGCCCTTGGTCCACCCCAGCCTATTTCAGCATTTACAGCTTTAATCTCACTTACACGAACATCGTAATACCTGGAAATTGAAAATAAGGTCTCTCTCCTCTTCACTTTATGAAAAATAAAACCCTCTTCATTAAATGAAAGATCATTCTTATCATCCTTAACTAAAGGAATAGCAAGCACCTTTCCAATCGGAATATCTTCAATGTCAAGTCCTGGATTAAGTTGAATAATCATATCTACTGAACACTCATACAGTTTAGATATGGAATAGAGTGTCTCTCCGGACTGAACCACATGCCTGTTTTTCTCGTCTTCAGGATCAACGGTATTGACTGAGAAAGCTGAAGCAGAATTTGCGGGAATTTTCAAAACCTGTGCGATTCTTAAATCAGCTGTCACTCCCGGATTCTCAATTACAATCTCCTTCTCAGAAACATTGTACGCTTTGGCAATGGAATAAAGAGTATGTCCGGGTTTAACCACATGTACATAATATACAGTCCCTTCAATTACTACTTTATTATTTGAACGCTCCACCTTTACAGGATCCTGCGCATTGCTGACAATCGTTGCATTCATCACAAGGATGAAAGAAGCCAGCATATATATTATAAAATTTCTACTCATTATTTATTAAAACGAAAAAAAATCAATCTGATTATCTATTCAGGAAACCAAGTACATTCTTCTTAATACGTGTATTTATTTGTTCAATATCAGACTTAATAAATTTCTCTCCGGTAATGCTCTCATATAATTCAATATACCTTCCAGATACTTCATTTACAAATTCATCAGGCATCTCCGGCATAGATTGTCCTTCCAAGCCCTGAAAACCATTGGAAATAAGCCATTGACGAACAAACTCCTTTGACAACTGCTTTTGTTGCTCACCAGTTTCTTGTCTGCTCTCATATCCTTCAGCATAAAAATACCTGGATGAGTCCGGAGTATGAATCTCATCAATTAATATAATTTTTCCGTCTTTTTTTCCAAATTCATATTTTGTATCCACCAAAATAAGCCCCATCTCTGCAGCCATCTCAGTTCCACGCTCAAATAATTTTCGCGTATAATCCTCCAAAACTAAATAATCATCTTCAGAGACTATTTCTTGCGCTATGATCTCCTCTCTTGAGATATCTTCATCATGGCCCTCAGAAGCCTTTGTTGTAGGTGTAAGAATTGGAGAGGGAAATTTATCATGTTCACGCATTCCATCAGGCATTTCAACGCCACACAAAATACGCTTCCCATCCCGGTACTCTCGCCAGGCATGTCCGGTAAGATAACCCCGAATAACCATTTCAACTTTAAATGGATCTGCAAAATAGCCCACTGTTACATTTGGATCAGGAATATTGATTTTCCAGTTAGGAACAATATCTGCAGTTCCATCAAGAAAACGATTTGCAATCTGATTCAGCACCTGACCCTTATATGGAATTCCTTTAGGAAGAATTACATCAAAAGCCGAAATGCGATCAGTGACTACCATAACAAGATACTCATCACCAATATTATAGACATCTCTTACTTTTCCATTATATACTCCCTTTTGTCCGGGGAAATTAAAATCTGTACCTCTAAGTGCTTTTGTCATTCTGGAAATATTTATAATTAATAACCTATATCATTTTCATCATTCTTGCTATATGCTTTAACAATCTGCTTAACGAGTTTATGACGCATAATATCCTGCTCATCAAAACGAACTATAGAAATTCCCTTAATCCCTTCAAGAATTTTCATTGCCTGAATCAATCCTGATTGCTGCTTTCCGGGAAGGTCAATCTGGGTGATATCTCCCGTGACTATAAATTTAGCATCAGGTCCCATTCTGGTCAGGAACATTTTAAGCTGACTAACAGTTGTATTTTGACCTTCATCCAATATCACATATGCATCATCAAGTGTCCGACCTCTCATATATGCGAGTGGTGCAATTTCTATTGTATTGTCCTCTATGAACTGCAACAACTTTTTCGCAGCGATCATATCTCTCAGAGCATCAAACAAGGGTTGCAAATAGGGATCCAGTTTCTCTTTAAAATCGCCAGGAAGATAACCCAGTTTTTCACCAGCTTCAACTGCCGGTCGTGTGAGAATTATACGTTTTACTTCTCTGTTTTTCAATGCCTTAACAGCAAGTGCAATTGCTGTATAGGTCTTTCCGGTACCCGCGGGTCCAACCGCCAGGATCAAGTCATTCTCCAAAGAATTCTTAACAAGTTCTTTCTGATGTAATGTAATAGCTTTCACTACTTTGGAACGTTCACCATACACGAGTACTTCATCTCTGGAGCCTGCAGATTCTACCTGATACCCTGACTCACCATTAAGTAATTCATCGATATCAGCCATCGATACCTGTTTAAATTTGGCAATGTATTTAATTATCAATTGAACCTTCTCATCAAACAATTCCACTCTCTTCTTATCCCCGGATATCTTCAACTCATTTCCTCTGGAGATAATCTTTAAATCTGTAAAATACGACTTGAGTTTATTGAACCGCACGTTGTTAACTCCAAAGAAATCAATAGGTTCAACCCCCTCTAATTTGATAAGTTTTTCCACTATAAATTAAATAATAATCATTACTTTTGGTACATACAAAATAAGTTGTTTTTTTTAACATTCCAATAGAAATTCAGGTACATCTAGCATGCATTTCATCACTCTCACCTCCGATTGGAATAAAAACGATTATTATACGGGTGCAGTAAAAGGAAAAATCCTCTCATCTTGTCAAAATACTGAAATAGTAAGCCTTAGTAATAAGGTTAAAACATTCAATATTGCTGAGGCCGCTTTTATCATTAGAAATTCATATCATCACTTTCCAAAAGGGACGGTACATATTGTTGCCGTAAATACTCAACCGGATGCCGATTGTAATCTATTGGCATCAAAAATTGATGATCACTATTTCATCGCAGCAGATAATGGCATATTTGGTCTGCTTGGTGATATTGAGCCACAGGAGACCGTCTTATTAGAAAAAGAATCTGCATCCGGCACAATCACTTTTCCTACACTGGATATATTCGTTCCGGCAGCTTGTAAAATCATAAATGGTGATAGTCTTGCAAGTATTGGGAAAAAGGTGGAGATATTTAAATCTCAGATTCCACTGCGCGCTACACTCGAAAATAACACAATCACGGGAACCGTTATATACATCGATTCCTATGGGAATATAATTACTAATATTACCAGGGAGTTATTTGATCGGATTGGCAAAAACAGACCATTTGAGATTTATGTTCAAAGCAAGTATTATCGAATTTTAACAATTAATAATAACTATCCTGAATCTTCTCCGGGTGATCTTCTTGCAATATTCAATTCCGTAAATTTGCTTGAAATAGCTATACGAAGTGGAAATGCAGCCGGATTACTCAATCTAAATACAGATTCAACTATCAGGGTAGAATTCAAGGCAGAAGGGAAATGAGCGACAAAAAGGAAAAGCTTGAGGCATTTGGAAGGCTACTCGACATCATGGATGAACTGCGCGAAAAGTGTCCGTGGGATCGGGAGCAATCAATTGAAAGTCTGCGAAATCTAACCATTGAGGAAACCTATGAGCTGGCAGACGCCATCATTGAGAATGATATGGAGGATATCCGGAAGGAACTAGGTGATCTTCTATTACATATTGTATTTTACGCAAAGATTGGAGACGAAAAAGGTGCATTCGACATTACTGATGTTATAAACAGTATCAATGAAAAACTGATTTTCCGTCATCCTCATGTATTTGGAGAGAGAGAAGTATCTGGTAGCAAAGAGGTTGTCAGCAACTGGGAAGAGCTAAAGATCAAGGAGGGAAATGGAAATAAAACTGTGCTTGGTGGAGTTCCCATATCTTTACCTGCAATAATTAAGGCACATCGCATCCAGGATAAAGCCAGAGCTGTTGGTTTTGACTGGGCAGATAAAAATGATATCTGGCAAAAAGTGGACGAAGAAATCAGGGAAGTGAAAAATGAAATTACAAAGGGTAGCATTCCTCAGCTGGAAAGTGAGTTTGGAGACCTTCTCTTCTCTATTGTAAACGCAGCCAGATTGTTCGATATAGAGCCGGAGTCAGCACTTGAGAGAACCAATAAAAAATTTATCAGTAGATTTAATTACATAGAAAAAACTGCCAGACAGTCTAATATGAATCTCAGGGAGATGACTATAGAAAAGATGGATAGTTTATGGGAAGAGGCGAAAAAGCAGGAATAGAAAAGCTATTTTTCCTTTTTCTCTTCCTTATTTGATTCCTCTTCTGATTCATCTTTTGTATCCCCCTCTTCAGCCTCGTCAACTGTATCATCTTCTTCAAGCTCAATTATTTCAAGCAATTCGAGTTGATGCAATAGATTATACCAATTGATAACCTTCTTAATATCTGAAATATATACACGCTCATCGTCATAATCAGGAAGTACTTCCCTAAAATAACTTTTCAAGGCTTCATTTGGAGTTTTAGGATCAATGGATGTTCCTCCATCTTCCTTCTCATGAATCTTCATAAACACCTCTGAAAGAGGCATATCCTCCTCAGTTGTAAATATGGCAATATCTTCAAGCGAACTAACTCGTGCTGTTGCCGAAGCAACATGCCTCTTCTTGTCGTGAAGTGATTCAACTATAACGCCGTTTCTTGCCTGAGCCAGAAAACGAAACAAACCTCCCTTACCGGAAATGGACATTAAATCCTTAACATTGATTGTATTCATCCCTATCTAATTTTTTTCAATAAAGACACAAATATAGAACTATTTTATATTTCGCTGCTTTTTGATCTGATCATAAGCATCCTTTACCTTCCTGAATTTCTCCTGGGCTACCTTCTTAAAATCTTCTCCGAGATGGCTGACTTTATCAGGATGATACTTCATAGCCATCCTCCTGTATGCCTTCTTCACTTCATCTGCTGTTGCAGAAGGTTCGATCTCCAATATCTTATATGAGGCATCAGATTCTTTCAGAAACATCGCCTGAATACTCTTTTGATCCGAATCAGTGATGTTCATATAGCTTGCAATCTTACGTATGAGCAATCTTTCAGCTTCAGTTACACCGGCATCAGCAGCTGCGATTCCAAATAAAAAATGAATCATCTCCAGCCTGTAAGAATAATCAAGTTGCCTGTTCAATTGTAAAGTTACTTCCTTTAAGGGTATTTTCTGCTTAAGTATATCTTTTAGTAATACAATAGCTTCACTGGCAGTATCTTCTCCGAATCTTGTATAGAAGTAATTTTTAACATAATCCAGTTCACTGCGCATTACTCTGCCATCAGCCTTCATCACAGAAGAAACCAAAACCAACAGAGAAGCAGCATAATCGCCTCTTGTAGTTGCTGAACGATACAATCTCTTCTGTGCATGGGTGGGACCAACATTTCCCTTATCAAATATTGATCCAACTGCAAGACCTAATATTCCTCCAACAGGACCACCAACAGCCCAACCCAAACCAAATCCTATCCATTTGCCAAATTTTGCCATACTATTCTTTCTCTTTGTTTAAAATTTTCTGATGCAAATCTACAATTTGCTGAAGAATCATGCTATCATTATTATTATAAATGACAAAATCAGCAAATTTCATTTTCTCCTTATCACTCATTTGATTGCCAATTCTATCCCTCACCTGCTCTTCTGATATCTTATCCCGTTCAACCACGCGATTAATTCTTGTTGACTCATCAGCAACAAGCAGAATGTTATAATCCATGAACTTTGAAGCACCTGATTCAAAAAGAATTGCAGCCTCCTTAATCACATAGGGAACATTTTCCTGAGTGCTCATCCAATTGATAAAATCAGATTGAACCACAGGATGTACAAGAGCATTTAACTTCTCAAGCAAGAAATTATCAGTAAAAGCCTTATCTGATATATACTTCCTGTTTAACTTCCCGTCAATATAGGCCTTATTCCCAAAAATCTCAATGATAGCTGATTGCAATTCATCACTCTCATTCATCAGACGCTTTGCCTCAAAGTCTGATTCATATACCGGGATACCCAATGTTCGAAAAACCTTGCAAATATAGGATTTACCACTCCCTATACCTCCTGTGAGACCAATCTTTAACATCATTTAACAGATAATAAATATTCTACAGCTTGTGGATAAAAATCCAGGTTCATTAAAAGATCAGGATATTTTTTAAGATCTACCTGTATTCTCTTTTTATTCTCCATCACATCTGAATAACTAACCTCAGCCCAGAAAGATTCAGGAGATATCCTGTCATAGTTACTAAGACCAACCACTCCAGACACCCTTATTCGTGGTGGAAATGTTTGCATACGCATTGAATCAGGAAGTCCGGTAATCTGAATAGGTACATAAAGTTGCACCTCAGTTAGTTTTTCCAGGTCAATCCTACACTTAACTTTATCATTCTCAAATTTAAAACCAGGATACTTAATGATCCCTAATGTTTCAATGTAACTTTTTTCGAGTGTCCCAAGCTCTTTAGATTCAGTAGTAAGCTGCGTCAATGTATCCAGAAAAATATCTGGTCCGGTAACAAGAATTGAATCTGGTTGTATTTGAATATCACCGACTATCGTAAATTGCTTTTCAATCTTAAAGGATAATGCAGAGACAACAGGAATCAATTTCCTGGCTTCAGATGCATATTGGAAAATAAGTGAATCAGGCGATAATTCTATTAACTCTAATTCTGAAGGCATCTGACGGGATATCTGGTCCCTTGCATACCTGGTCAGAAGGTAAAATTTCAATGAATCTTTGGAGGAACGATTCATCGTATACGTAGATACTCTGAAATTAATAGGTATTGGCCTATTCATTAATTTATATCTCAGGAGTGCATATCCATGTGCATTTACTTTTAATCCAAGAAAGTCAGGTAATTTGCTTATCAGCACCTGATTTTCAGGATGGTTTGTATAACTAATCGGATATTTAATTTCAGTAGTATAGTTTTTACTCAGCGCATTCAATGTCCAAATAAGCACAGACAAGCCTAAGAAAAAAGAAAACAAAAGAATTTTCCTTCTCAACTGCAGACGTTTCCCCTCTGAGAGTATACTATCCTGAAACTTTTTTGGATTAAATGATACCATGATTAAATGTAAAAATAATAAAAAAAGAGCTCAACAAGATAATCTCACTGAACTCCTTCTTGAAATTTTAAGAAAAAACTATTTCTTAGCCTGTGCAGTAGCTTGAGATGCTTCAGGTGTAATAGCAGTCTTATCAACTTTAACAACAACATTATCAGCTATTTCCAATGAAACTGTTGTGTCTTTTACATCATTGATTTTTCCATATATGCCACCATTGGTTGTAACTTTATCTCCTTTTTTCAGAGCGTTACGGTAACTAGTTGCTTCTTTTTGTTTTTTCACCTGTGGACGAATCATGAAAAAATAGAAAACAACAATAATAAGGACCAGGAAGATCAATGATTGTACTCCTGCCGGACCTTTTGTTGCAACCGGGTCTTGTAAGAATTGAAATAATAAACTCATAATTTACTTTTTTTTATTGTGAATATTTATTGCGTATCTGTTACTACTGCCTTAATGGCAAGATTGATTAATGAATTACGTGCATTTGAATTCACGCTAATTCTAATATTTTGATTTCCATGTTTCCCACTGGTATTGAAAATTACTTTGATATCCTCCAAATCTCCAGGTTTGAGGGGCTCCTCACTCCATAATGGGACAGTACAACCACACCCTGCCTTAATCGACTGGATCAATAGTGGAGCATCACCTGTATTTTCATATTTAAAATAAGTAATCACCTGCTCTCCTTCACTGAGTGCCCCAAGATCCTTAACCATTGAGGCAAATTCAATCACAGGACTTTCATTTGATACTTCTTTCGAATCAACAAGCTCAGATGCTTCTGCTTGCTGATCATTATTCCTTTCCGAGTGACAAGCACTAAGTCCTAAAACGAATATCAGACTATATGCCAAGTATCTATATTTCATTTGACCCACAAAGATAATGGATTTATTAATAGCCAAATAAGCTACTCCGTATCATTAAGTTCACCAATCAGTCCTCTTCCTGTTTTTAAGATTTTATTCTCTTTTCTTAACTCAGTAACTACTTTATCAAGAACTCCGTTAATGAAAACATTACTCTTGCTGGTGCTATAGAATTTAGATATTTCAAGGTATTCATTAAGTGTTACCTTGATAGGAATTGAATTAAAACCAACTAATTCTGCAATAGCCATCTGCATAATCAATATATCCATGAAGGCAATTCTCTCCACATCCCAGTTCTTCGTATTGCTTTTAATATAATCCAGATACTCATCCTTATGAAGGATAGATTTCCTGAACAACTCTTTGGCAAAATCCTTATCCTCAGGATTTTTATAAAGTTCCAGCATTTTATTCTGCTCATCACTCTCTTTGAACCTTTTAATGGTTTTAAGGATCATACTGATCATGAACTCCAAATCGTCATTCCAGTAAATACTTTGCTCCTCAAGAGACTGCTCTATACTTTCGTTAGGTAAGATTATATGAGTAAAAATTCTTGATATAAACTTTTTGTCATCAGCATAGGTACACGATTCCAGATTCAGATACTCCTGGTATCCCTCATCTTCAAGAATAAGTTCATAAATTTCCTTGATAAGCTCAGGATAATTCAACCAGCTAAGCTTTTTAAGATCAGCATATCGTATCAATTGATCGCTGTTTCTGAGTTGATATATCAACCTATTGTCAACAAAACGTCTGTTTGGGTTAATATCTTCAGCAGTTCGGATTCTCTTTTTACTTGCAATTTCCATTCTGGATTCTGCTAAATTAGCAATCTCAAGAATCATTACAAATAGATAGTGATACAATTCGAATGACTTATCGATGTTTTTATGTAGCTCCTTTTCAGCCAGAATTAACTTATCGTTTTCTGACTGATAATATGCATACAAAGTCTGTAAAACCTTGATACGTAACTGCCTTCTGCTTATCATGAATAAAGAACCTGTGTAACTGTAAATAAAGCGACACAAAAGTACATTATTTTTTCAAACAATCTAAAATTTGCTTCGTGAATTGAAAAAAGAGGGGAAAAAGTATGCAATTTGAAATCCATAATTCACAGATCTTTTCATATTTTCCTCATTTATTTTGAATATTAATAAAATAATTTACATTTTTGAATTGAGAATAGGTGATGTACCCTACTAAACGAACAGAAATGAACGAAGAAGGAAAAGAAAAAAATGCAGCGATTGTTAGCGATCATTCACATGAAGAGATTTACTCAAAGGTTGTTAGGGCCGGAAAGAGAACATATTTCTTTGATGTGAAAGCAACAAGGCGCAATGATTATTATCTTACTATTACTGAAAGCAAGAAAAGATTCAACAGAGATGGAAAGTTTTTCTACGAAAAGCACAAATTATTTCTGTACAAAGAGGATTTTGACAAGTTTGCTGATAGTTTAAAGGATGTTATTGATTATATCCGCGAAGCCAATCCCCAACCAATTGAATTGGAAGAAGATCGTCTTCCTAAGCCCGAAGAAAACACTGATACAGAAGAAAACACTGATACAGAAGTAATTGCGGAATCCAAGGACTTCACAAATGTTGATTTTGAGGACCTGGATGACTCGAATTCATAAAGCCAGGTAACAATCAGCTTTCTTTCTGCATTCTTGACAATGAAGCGATGCTCCGTTGTCTTGTTATGTTAATTATTATTATTTTTACGCTCTATAAAATCTTCAATCTCCGGAAAACTTAATTTTTTAACATTGGTAACGATACAATCCTCTCTTAAAAAATCCCCATACTGATTACACTCATTAATTCCTTCTGCAAAAACCTTTTTTACAGGATATTGAATAGGTAGTAACAATAGAAATGTAGCCAGGTAGCCAGAAGAGCTGAACTCCTCGGTTTCTGCATCATATTTTTTCAATGTTTCAGGAAATTCACTGTTGATGATACGCAATTGAATATCATTCAGGACTTCTCTGTTTCTTGCGATAAGCACCACAAAATACCTTAGTTTTTTATCTTTGCCACCTAAACCTGTGGAGATAAATATCTGATTCTCTTCTAAAAGGACACTTTCAAGATTCATCCTGGATTCCTGCAGGGCCAGGGTACTCCAGTCTTTCAATTCCGGATCAGGATTTTCAAGATAAGACTCAATTGTTCTATATGCTGTAACTTTACTTACAGTAGCTAACCTGGCAAGCACCTGCTTTTTTCTTCCTCTGGGGGATTTCGGATCTTCAAGTACAGTAGCCTGCTCCAGAGCCCATCTTTCATCAAATTCACTAGCAATTTTTTTGGAATACTCAAAATACTCCATTTGAAGATCCACATCAATGGTATCTTCCAAAATATTGAAATTTCCTGGAATCACTCCAAAAATCTCCTTTATCTTATCATATAAATTCTCATAATCTTCCATTCAGCAAAGCACTTATACATAAATCTATATAAATCATTATGAAAATCAAAAATAATTCCCCCTTAATTTACTGAATTACACTATTCTTTGATGAAAATGGCAAAACCACTACTTTAATTCGGAGTGAATAGCTTGTACGCAATTTAGTATTCCATGTTATGCATTACTCAATAATTATATATGCATAACTATTTCTTGCTATATTTGTTGCAAAGGCATCTCGCCGAATATCATTGAATATGGATATATTTTTGGCTATAGCTGGTATTTTACTAATTATTGTTGGCCTTTTCGGAAGTGCACTCCCGGTTCTGCCCGGTCCTCCGCTTGCATGGGCCGGATACCTGTTACTTAAATGGACTCCATATATTGATGACCGCCCCGGGGGATACAACACATCTCTATGGATTCTTCTGTTTTTTGCAGTATTAGTAACTATTCTGGACTATGTTGTACCTGTCCTGGGTACAAAAAAGTGGGGAGGTTCAAAAGCAGGAATGTGGGGAGCTACAATAGGATTGATTATAGGACTTTTCCTTGGTCCGATTGGAATTATCTTTGGCCCCTTCTTTGGTGCATTTTTAGGTGAATTAATCTCCGGGAAAAAACAAAAAGAAGCACTGAGAGCAGGTTGGGGCTCATTTCTCGGATTTCTCCTCGGTGTTGGAATGAAGCTAATGGTTTGTGCGGCAATTCTCTTTTTCTACGTATATCACCTCTTTTTCTAGCTCCCCAGAGTAGCCACCATCACAGCCTTAATTGTATGCAATCTGTTCTCTGCTTCATCGAATACAATTGAATACTCAGACTCAAACACGTCCTCAGACACTTCCATCGATTCCAGTCCAAATTTCTGATATATCTCCTCTCCTACCTTTGTCTCCCTGTTATGAAACGCCGGAAGACAATGTAAAAATTTCACTGATGGATTACCGGTCATCTGAATAACATCCATATTCACCTGATATGCTTTCATCATTGAGATTCTCTCTTTCCAGACTTCATCCGGTTCACCCATTGAAACCCAAACATCCGTGTAAAGAAAATCAGCATCTTTTACACCTTCCTCAACATTGTCAGTAATTGTAATTTTCGCTCCCGTAGATAAGGCAATTTCTCTGCACTGTTCTACAAGGGCCTCTTCCGGCTGACAATCTTTTGGAGCAACGGCTCTGAAGTCCATTCCCATCTTAGCCGCTCCAACAAGAAGTGAGTTTCCCATGTTGTTGCGCGCATCACCGAGATAAGCAAAAGTGATCTTATTCAAAGGCTTATCAGAATGCTCAATCATGGTCATAAAATCAGCCAGTATCTGCGTTGGATGAAACTCTGTTGTCAGACCATTCCAAACCGGTACACCAGCGTATTCAGCCAACACTTCAACAATATCTTGTCCAAAACCGCGGTATTCTATACCATCATACATTCGACCCAATACCCTTGCAGTATCCTTCATCGACTCCTTATATCCAATCTGAGAGCCACTTGGCCCCAAATAAGTCACATGAGCACCCTGATCCAAAGCAGCAACCTCAAAAGCACATCTTGTTCTGGTCGATGATTTTTCAAAAATAAGTGCAATATTTTTTCCCCTCAGTCGGGGTACTTCAGTACCGGAATACTTTGCCTTCTTCAAGGAAATACTCAAATCCAGAAAGTACTTAATTTCTTCAGGAGAAAAATCCAATAGTTTTAAAAAACTTCTGTTGTGTAATTTATATGCCATCTCTTTTTAATTCGTTTAAATAGTGCCTGCACTAAATAGAATACAAAAATATACTAATCTTCGTATTCCATTGTAATTTTTGTACCATAATTCTTATCCTCAAGCTTAAAAGCCTCAGTAATAACACTTTTACTTCCACCTTTTTCTATAAAATCCAGACAAGCTCTGATCTTTGGAGCCATATCTCCCTCTCCAAACATGCCTTCATCAAGGTATTTTTTCGTGTCATTATAATTCATATACTCAATCACTTGCTGATCAGGCTCTCCATAGTTGATATATACAAATGGAACATCCGTCAGAATATAGTATTCATCGGCCTTAATTCTGGAAGCCAAAAGTGCAGAAGCACTGTCCTTATCAATTACCGCCTCAACAGGTCTTATTCTTCCTTTCTTGTCACTGTATACAGGAATACCACCGCCTCCTGAAGCAATAACTATTGTCCCCTGCCGTGCAAGCGATTCGACTACTCTTTCATTCATTATTGCAATGGGACGAGGTGAAGGAACTACCCGACGCCACCCTCCTATTTTCTTCTTATCCTCTTTAAATACCCATCCTTTTCCTTTTGCAAGAATATCAGCTTCCTGTTTTGTATAAATTTTTCCAATGCGCTTGGTAGGATTACCAAAGGCTTTGTCAGTCTTCTCCACAAGTACCTGTGTCACAAGTGTCACAATCTCCTTTTCTATCTTATGTTTCAATAACACATTTCGAAGTATACGCTCAATCATGTATCCAATCCCACCCTGAGAGTCGGCAACACAAATATCCAATGGCATTTGCGGAATTTGATATACTGATTCACCAGCATCATTTCTCATTAGAATATTCCCAACTTGTGGTCCATTCCCATGCGTAATTACCAGGTCATAACCTTCACGTAACAAAAAGATAAGATTTTCCAGGGTATCTGTTGTATTCTGCTCCTGCTCCTCGATTGTCCCTTCCTGGTCACCACGAAGCAAAGCGTTTCCGCCCAGGGCAACAACTGCAATTTTTCCCATTTCATTTACTTTTTGAGTAGTACAAAACTTGCCTGCTTTACTACCTTCGGTGAGGGCCAGACAATTTGATATAAGAATACATTATATCAAAATGATATACAACAGGAAGTAACATGTTCTATAATACCTACATTAAGTCAAAATTCCTGCTTTGCATTCTTCCGACTTGATATTGTAACTCAGCGTATTCTTCGCGAAACTAAAATATATATTTTTGAAGCAAGTGCGATAATAAATATTTTATAGTTTTAACTTCGCATCTTAGTTCATAATAGCATTTTCTAATAAGCCTTACAAATAAATGCATTGATACGATGAAGACATTTCAAAGAATAACAAAAATTACTTTAGGGATAATCATCATAGCTATATCCTCCTGTAACCAAGGTTCTAAGGATTTGGAGTCAATAGAAGTGGACTATATTAAGTATAATGTATTCTATATGGAGAATATGGCTGGGGACATCCCTACAAGTATACTTCCAAATGAGATGCATGCTTACTTTACTAAAAATCATGTACTTACTGAGATTAAAGGTATGTTCGGCCAGTTTAGACTGGTTCAAATTGCCAATCTGAAAAAAAATACGGTAATCTCTATGCTAAATTTCCTGGGGAATAAGATTTATTTTATTGGAGAAAAGGGAGAAATACCTATTGGAATTCATCCTCTTGATGATCCGAAAATTGATTTTACTGAGGATACTTTAACAATATCAGGCCTGAAATCGTACAGAGTAGCTGTACAGCTGCCGGATCAGAGTTATGACATTTATTACACTGATGAGATAGATATTAAAAATCCTAATATTACAACGCCTTATGCCTTTATTGACAATGTTCTTTCTGACTTTAGAGTACAGCTTAGTTACTTGAAAATGAGGATAATCCTCGAAGAGTATAAAAAAGAAACCGTAAATCCATCCCTTTTCGAAATTCCTGAAGATTATGAACAAGTTACCCGGGAAACAATGAATTCCATTATCAACAACCTGTTCACAAAAGATTAACCATCCTATTTACGTTATTATTAAATTAGTAAATTATTACCACGGGGTTCAGGGTTCGGGGTTCAGGGTTCGGGGT
>JAUUZQ010000164.1 GCA_030589895.1 Bacteroidales bacterium | reverse complement strand
TTAACGTAAGATCTAAGGTTCCACCTCGTATTATATAACAGGGAGGATAGCATTCCCCTTCACCATCCACAACTTTCATCTTATCTCCGTCAATTGCCACTACTATCTCACCATCTTGCTGATAGGTAGCTTTTACAGCATATGTTATACCAACCTCAGCGTATAAATAGAGTGTATCGCTCCATGTTGTATCAATCCAGTCAACTATATTGTCTTCATAGTTTCCTTCATAAAAAACCAATGGCACAAATGGATTTTCTTCATTAATTGTAAGATAAATAATAAGATCGGCAGAATCGGGAATCTCAGATAAGCAGTCGTAGCAGTTGATATAGAAGTCAAGGTCCTCTTGTTCACAAGCTGTAAATTTGATACTCACAGTTATGATCAGAATCAGGATTATTCTGTAGATATATTTGAGTTTGTACATTACCAATTTATTTCTTTGCGATCATAATTCTTTTCCGCTTGTACCAGTCTGACAAAGAATGTGATGTTAATTTTCAAACCAGATTCAAGCATGGTCCCAAATTTATACCATTCAGCTCCTAGATTAATTCCAACATTTTTCCCTGATATCGAAGCTCCAATAGCAGGAATTACATTGTATTCAAAAGCGGGACTTTCAGAAGTTCCTAAATATTCCGGGAATGACAAATATCCATTTATTGATCCATAGAGCGCGCAATTTAATCCCTTAGGAGACTCATAAAGTTTAAAATATTTTCCTACACCATGACTCCACCCGACTCTTCTCTCCCTGAATTGAAAAATTGTATCTGAAACTGGTACTTGAATCTTTAATAATACTGGTCTGTAGTCAATCCCTGTTTGAATGAAATAACCATATTTACTGTCTACTACAGATCCCCGAAATTGAATGAAATAATCTTTTGTACTGAATGAGTTGCCCCACGAGAAGTGGAAACTTGAAAAATCAGGCCTAAGCAATAATTCAGCATCTTTTCCTTCAAGGAGACTTAGCAATGAATCATTTTTGGCAATTCTGGCCAGCTCAATGATATTTCTTCCTTTACTGATTTGATGATGGACATCCGCATGGTGTTGAATAAGAAGCTCAGATATTTTATAGTCATTAAATGTGACTGCATAAGCCAGCGGTGTATAATTCTTATTGTTAGCAATATTTACATCAGCCTTATAATCAAGCAGTAACTCGAGAATTTTATAATTTCCGTGTTGTGTGGCGACGATAGCAGGAGTATTACCTTGTGCATCCTGTATATTGGGATTGAGTCCATTTTGCAGCAACACATCTGAAGTCTCAATATTCTCAAATGTCACTGATGTAAGCAGGGGGTCATTACCGTCTTTGTCACTAACAGATTCATCTGCTTCATAGAACAATAAGAGGTCGGTGCTTTGATATTGATTTGTCGCAGCAGCATACATCAGGGGTGTAACACCCGTATCGTCTTTTATATTTGGATTGGCACTATTTTCAAGCAGGAATTTTGTTGATTGAAAATCATTATTAAAAATGGTCATAAACAATGGAGTTTCCTGTCTAAACCCACAGGCATTAACATCTGCACCATGATCAATCAGCATTTCCATGATCTCTATGTTCCCTTTTTCTGAAGCATAAATGAGCGCTGAGTTGCCTATTGATGATACTGATTTGGCTTCAGCACCTCTCTGAAGCAACATTTTCACATTAGCTGCATCATTCTTAATTACCGATTCAATCAGGTTCCAGTTATCATCCGAAGCTTTGAAATATGAGGTATCAACAGTGCTTACACCGGCATCCTGCGCACTCAAAGTCCCTGTAAAAAGCAGCGTAAAGCAGATAAATAAAAAATACTTCCCTATATAAGCTACACCTTTTACCATTATCACATTATCACATTATCGCATTATCACATTATCGCATTGCCCTCACCCTCACCCTCCAGATATCTTCACCTTATAGCCGTCATTCTCCAATAACTGAACCACTTTCTTTCGATGGTCACCCTGGAGTAGAATCTCCTTTTCTTTTACGCTGCCTCCGACACCACATCTGCTCTTTAAACTTTTTCCCAGGTTCTTGATATCCTCTTCACTTCCAATGAATCCACTGACCAGAGTTACAGCTTTCCCCTTTCGATTTTTACGATCCAGGCTCACATAGAGGTTTTGTTGATTTGCAGCAATAGTCTCAGTCTCCTCCTTATTTTCATTTTCGAAGGTAAAATCCTCATTTGTTGAGTAGACAACACCTAGCCTTTTCTTCCAATCATTCTCCATACACAGGAACTTATTATGACAAATGTAAAATTTATTTTCACTTTCACTGCCCCATCTCCAATTGATTCTTAATCAATTTAAAGTAGTGTCCTTTTAACTTAGTTAGTTCTGCATGATTTCCCTGCTCAACGATTTTTCCTTTGTCAAGAACGATGATGTGGTCGGCATTTTTTACTGTGCTAAGACGATGGGCGACAATCACAACTGTTTTTCCTTTAAAGACTCCTTCCAGGTTATCCATGATTTCTCGTTCGTTGTTTGCATCCAGGGAACTGGTACCTTCGTCGAGGAAAAGAAAATCAGGATTTTTATACACAGCTCTTGCAATTAATATGCGCTGACGCTCACCTCCACTGAGAGACAATCCCTGCTGTCCAATAACCGTATTGTAGCCCAATGGTAACTGGTCTATGAAGGTGTCGATGCAGGCCATTTTCGCAGCATGCATTAATCGCTCGATATTAATCTCATCCTGACCAAGTGCAATATTTCTGGCAACAGTATCTGAAAAGATGAATCCATCCTGCATAACAACACCACAATGGTCTCTCCAAAAACCGGAAGAGATGTGATTTATGCTTTGATCACCAATTCTTATCTCGCCTGAAACAGGAGGATAGAATCCGAGCAACAATTTTATTAATGTAGTTTTTCCACTACCGCTCATCCCTACAACTGCTGTTACCGTATTGGGTGCAAGTTTAAGATCAATATTCTCAAGCACATTTCTGCTATGGGGACCGCTGTAAGAAAAAGTAAGATCTTTGGTGACGATCGATGAACCTTCTGGTAACAATAAAAGGCCGGTCTCTTTTTCTGTTTCATCCTTTGTTTCATGAATCTCACGGAGTCTTTCCAGGCTTAACTTTGCATCCTGAGCTCTGTGCATGAAATTTATCATTTGCTTTAGTGGTGCATTCAGCTGACCCAAAATATAGCTAATTGCCACCAGCATACCCAGTGTCATGGAGTTATTGGTCACGGCAAGAGCTGCTACTGCTATGATGAGAATATTTTTCAATTCATTGAAGAGTGTACCTCCGGCTTCCTGATATTGACTGATACTCAACCCTTTCATGTTTATCCGGAACAAAGCTGCCTGTATGTGTTCCCATTCCCATCGTTTAGAGCGCTCTGCATTATTGATTTTTATCTCCTGGATACCATTGATTATCTGAATCTGCATACTTTGGTCTTCAGAGAGCTTACTGAATTGTTTATGATCCAACTCACTGCGTTTTTTCATAAACAGGTAGACCCACAAGAAGTATATCAAGGATCCAAGGAGAAATATGACAACTATTTTCCAGCTAAAGATTGCCAGGATAATAGTGAATGTAATCAAATTAAAAAATGAAGAAATAATATTCAAAGAAGAGGTGGTGATAAATGATTCCACTCGTTTATGATCACCAATGCGTTGCAGAATATCACCGGTATGTCGCGTGTCAAAGAAATTAACAGGAAGCTTCATCAATTTCACTAAAAAGTCAGATATAAGTGAAATATTAATTCTTGTACTCACATGTAGCAATATCCACCTCCTAATGAAATCAACACCCATATAGCTGATTATCATTACAAACTGAAAGATCAGCATCAAGTATATGAATCCCTGATCATTGTTACTGATCCCAAAGTCAACAATTCCCTGGAACAGGAAAGGGAGAATTAACTGGATGATGCTGCCAATGATCAGTCCGATGATAAGCTGAAACCCCAGTTTTTTATGTGGAATAAGATATTTAAGTAAAAATCGCATCCCTTTTTCATTCCTCTCTTCACCATCCTGTTTGTAGAAATCTGCGCTGGCTTGCAACAACAACACTGAACCTGTATCCTCATCATCTTTCTTTGTGCTTAGCCAGCCCTTCAGGAACTCGTCTTTTGTGTATGTGACAAGTCCGAATGCAGGATCTGCCACGTAAACTTTCTCCTTTTTTATTTTGTAAACTACAATGAAGTGTTGTTGTTCCCAATGCGCAATAAATGGAAAAGGGGCTTCGGTTTTTAGTTTATCCCATGAAATGGATGCGCCCATGGTTTTTATTCCAATGGATTCAGCAGCATCAGCAATTCCGAGCATCGAAACACCATCGCGTGCCAGATGGGCTCTCTCTCTCAGAGTTTGTAATGAAAAATGCTTTCCGTAAAATTTCGCCACCATGCGAAGGCATGTGGGACCACAGTCCATGGCGTCTAATTGCCGGTAAAAAGGGAATGTTGACATATTATCAAGATTGGTGGCTTAAAAATAGGAATTATTTAGGAATAAGTGCAGGGTGCTGAGTCCAAAGTTCAGAGAGGAGAGCGCATATTGCAAAGACAAAGCGAAGAAGGGTCGTTTTGTGGGATCGGCTGATATGTGCCGGATGGGGTGTGTATCACTGCTGACCATTCCCACCTGAATTATTTAAAAAAATCGTTAAATTGCAATAGAATTTCTCATTTCTGAATAAGTCAAAACTATGAAAAGCTTAATAAATATATTGGTTTTCATCCTTGTTACGATCTCATTTCAAGCTTATGCCCAGGATTTTGATCACTATTTGAAAAATAAAAATGATAATTTCTACTTCCCTGATATACCAGACAGTCTCAGCTATGAAGAGTTTCAAATATTATCGAGAGATATACGAATGATGGACATGGCATATAGTGCAATTATTCCGGGGTATGTACATTTCAAAGCGAAAGAGGAGCGTACAGGATATTATTTGCTTGGAGTGCGATTGCTTGGGTATACAGGATTGACAATCAGTTATTTAAATCTTCAATCCAACAACCTCAATTTAAGTGATATCTTTGATAGCTACAGTCTGTATAATACTGAGAAGGCGCTCTTTTTGTCATCCGTCACTATTATAGTGAGCTCCTATCTTTTTGATTGGATTCATGGTAAGCTACAACTCGAGAAGAAACAGGAAGAGATCAGGTATAAATATAGTTTGAGGGTGAATCTGGAGCCCTTATCAACACCTCATGTTGGAGAATCGTTTGTTGCGGGACTATCATTGGGAGTCACTTTTTAGAGTTTCTATGTCCAGCTCTGAAAGAGCCTGATATCAATAACCGTGGGTGCTAACCCATGGATAGATGACGAGTGTCCCTGCCCTGAAAGGGTTGAATTCTATCGTTAAGGAAAAAACCTTTCATCCACTTCGTGGCAAGTATAGATGCTATTTTGTAGTTGTGTATAGATATAGCCACTTCGTGGCATACTGAGAATAAAGATGCTTAGGGACCTCTACTTCATCTTCCTCAGTAACTTCTTTGCTTCTTTTTTATAAGTTTCTCCACTCTTCTTAATCGTTTCGAGGTACACTGATGCTTTATTATTATTCCCATTGTGCAGATTGAGCAACGCAAGATACCATCTTGAAGTTTCGGCTATCACTCCTTCATTTGTCTCTATAATTTGCAATAGATTTTTTTCAGCTTCAATAAAATCATCTAATTCGTAACACGACAGCGCATAAAGCAATTTCAATTCTGTGAAATCAGGATATTTTTTCATTTCATCAGATATCATTGATTTTGCAGCTTTGTAATCACCTTGTCTAAACAGGTACATCACAGAAGAATTACTACTTCTGGATCGGTTTTGAAAAGGTTCAAATATTGGATCTTCTGTTGGATGATAATATTGATTAGTGAGCATGCCCAAGTCGGGCGATGGACTTAAAACCAGTATCATCACTGCGATTGAGGCTGCGGCCATCAAGCTAATCATAGAGATAAGTTTGGGACCCGGTCTGCTCTTTTCTTTGACAGTAGTTTTTTGTACATCTGTCATGGATTGTTTCAGTTTTCTCTTAAAAGCCAGCTCCTTTTTTGTCACACTATCCTGTTTATAAAACTGAATATCATGTTCAGCCATAACTTCGGCAATGAGCTGCTCCCTGTCCATTGATTCCGGACCATCTTCCAGTTTCAATTGTTTCTGAAATTCCTTCCAGATATTGGATATGCTCTCATATTCCATCGAAAAATCAGAATTTATTGAAAGCTCTTTCCGGAATTGATCACTTTCTTCTGCATGCATTTCATCGGATAAATATTTGATTATCTTTTCTATGTTGTTCATTTGATTATTTTTCTAAATAAGGGGTCTTTTATTATTCTGTCAATGAGGCTCTTTTTGCAACGGTATTTTCTATCCACTACATGATGCACTGTATTGTAGTTCATTGCAGTTCGGATCTCCTCAATAGTACAATCGTTAAAGTAAAGTCTTAGTATTTTCTGGCAGTCGGGACTAAGTTGCTTAAAGTGTTTATCAAACAGCTGTTTTGCGGCATCTATCGTCTCTTCACCATAAGCGACAGCAGGTTCTGCAGCCATTGAAGTTTCATTGAGTTTCTTTATCCGAAGCATTGCCTTTTTTCTTTCCTGGATCCAGGTGCGTTTGCAAACAGCATAGAGGTAAGTACTGAATTTACAGAATAGTTCCAGTTTGCCGTCGCGGATTTTTTTATAGAGGATGATCATTCCCTCCTGAAAAAGATCTTTTGCCTGATCTTTCGACCCTCCCTGCTGATAAACAAAGTGTTCAATAAAAGGATAATACTCCCGATATACATACAAAAGCACTTTACTCTTGTCTGTGGCTATGCCATCAATAATCTCATCATCTGAATAATGCTTCATTTGGT
>JAUUZQ010000154.1 GCA_030589895.1 Bacteroidales bacterium | reverse complement strand
TATGTCAGCGGGGAGAGAATGGATTTGAAGATTCTTCGGCATCCGGTTTCAATTGCTATATATGTTAATCTTGCATGGATGGCTGTTACAGTAATAACCAGTAGCGACCCATTAATTTCGATTAAGTATTTTATCTCCCGTTTATGGTTCATTATTGGGTTTTATATCATTGCAATCCAGGTTTTCAGACGTGAAAAGAACATGCATAGGTATATCTGGTTGTATGTGACATCATTTTCTATTGTGATTATATATACTCTTATCAGACATTCGGCATATGGTTTGGATAACCAGATGATGGCACACAGTATGATGCAGCCATTCTATAAGGACCATACTTCATATGGCGCAACACTGGCATTTTTGATTCCTGTTTTATTAGCGTTCTATGCCCTTATTAAACGAGGAGATATTAACTCCAGATTTTTGATGATATTATTGATTCTGCTCTTTGTAATGGCCACTGTTTTTTCATATACACGCGCAGCATGGGTAAGCATCATTGCAGGTTTTGGAGTTTGGATAGTAATCCGTTTGCGAATCAAATTTCAGATAATTGCTATTGCCGGCGTGGTTCTTATTGCATTGTTTTTTGTTTTTCAGACTCAAATAGTCATGCAGCTTGAGGGGAACCGACAGAAATCTTCCGGTGATATAGGGGAGCATGTACAATCAATTTCCAATGTAAGTACAGATCAGTCAAATCTGGAGAGAATAAACAGGTGGAGTTGTGCATACAGGATGTGGAAAGACAGGCCTGTGTTTGGATATGGACCCGGGACCTTCCAGTTTGAATATGGAAAATTTCAACGTTCCTATGAGAAGACAGAAATTAGTACCGATTTTGGCACACGAGGGACTGCACATAGTGAATATTTAGGCCCTTTATCAGAATCAGGTTTACTGGGAATGTTGAGTATGCTACTTATTATAGTAAGCACAATTATTACAGGAATCAGGGTTTATTTGCGATCTCACTCCAGATCAATTAAGATATTTTCTATCGGTATTTTGATAGGATTGATTACTTACTACATACATGGAGTATTGAATAACTTCCTGGATACAGATAAAGCTTCAGCACTTTTCTGGGGCTTTACAGGTATGTTGGTGGCAATGGATGTTTTTCATAAAGAGAAAAGGGACGAAAATACTTCTTCCACCGGGAAAAATTCTGAAATTATTTCTTGATTCCGGGAAAATCGGCTCCAATAATTGAGATATCATCGAAGATGGAAGCATTGTCTTCGAGGATTTTTTGTTTGGCAATAATGGTATTGATATTCTTCTCAATTTTTTCGTTATTGTTCAACTCCACCTCCAGTTTACCAGTCCCAAATTCTACTCCGCTTTCATCCAGGACTTCTACCAGTCCATCGGTATAACAAAAGAGTTTTGATGGCTCATCGAGTATTAGGGACTGTTCATTGACAAAAGGCAGGTCATCCAGCATTCCCATTCCCACAGTACCGTTTTTAAGGGGTACAAGTACTTTGGATTTCATATGGTATAGCAGAGGTGGATTGTGCCCGGCATTAATGTATTTTAACTCTCTTGTATTGTAGTTATACCTCGCAATAAAAAGGGTGATAAATTTTTCGCCATTGGCACTATCCAAAACACGTTTATTGAGCTTTGTGACAAGCTTTTCAAGGGAAATCTCCTCTGTAAACAGTGCCTGAAGATTTGCCTGGAAATTAGACATTAATATGGCTGCTGAAATTCCTTTTCCGGAAACATCCGCAATGCAGAATCCAATTTCATTTTCATTTAGATCGAGCACATCATAGTAGTCGCCACCCACCTCAAAATGAGGGTGGTAGAAGGCGAACATATGAATATTCTCATTGGAAGGAAGTCGCTCTTTCGTAGGGATGAGCATTGCTTGCATTCTGCTTGCCAGTTCCATTTCTCTTTTCAGCGCCTCTTGTTTGATAGTCTCTTTGAAAAGGCGTTTGTTCTCAATGGCAACAGTAATAATATTCGAGAGAGTTTGAATATACCTTACATGCTTGATAACAGGGCTCACCATATGGCCCTCTTCTTCGATATCACCAATAAGCACATATGAAATTGGATTGTCTTTATCGGTGACCGGAATAACGATATCCACAGGTTCCGGAAAACGATCAGGTTCAGAGGTGATATAAGAAATTTCATTGAATGTCAGCAAGTCATTCTTGATACTTAGCTTATTAAACAATTCATTTGAAAAGCCTGAATTCAACAGACAGTTCCATTGTTTTCCAAGCTTAATCATCATCACTTTTCCAATATTGAGATCATCTACCAGTAGCTTTTCAAATTTTCGGATAAGTTCTTCAGTAGATACATTTTCGTTTATAGCAATTGTAATATCCAACAGGGCATTCAGTTTGAATTTTGTTCTTTTTAATCTGCTGTCGGATGCTATAGCCATTTTGAGGAGTTACTTCTGTGATAAAGATAAGATTTTTTCAGTTTTTCACCCTCTCAGAATAGGATCTGTCTCTGGTATCCACTTTTATTGTTTCTCCCTGCTCAATAAAAATCGGCACCATAATATTTGCGCCAGTTTCCAGTTCCGCAGGTTTTAAAGCAGTGGATGAAGATGTGTCGCCTCTGACTCCTGGTTCAGAATAGCTAATTAAAAGTTCTACAAATGGAGGCAGATCACAAGACAGAGGTGTTTCTGTATCTGCATGAACTACGATCTCTACAGATTGACCTTCCTTCATCAGATCTTTGTTATCAATGAGATTATCTTGCAGAATCAGCTGCTCAAAGGTCTCCCTATGCATGAAATTATAGCCTAGATCATCTTTATAAAGATACTGGTATGGTCTTCTTTCTACACGTGCTGTTGTAACTTTTACTCCTGAAGTAAAGGTGTTGTCAATTACTTTTCCGGTTTTAAGGCTTTTGAGCTTTGTTCTTACAAAAGCAGGACCCTTACCTGGTTTTACATGTTGAAACGAGACAATTGCGAAAAGGTCATGGTTAAATTCTATTACCATTCCATTTCTGAAATCTGCTGTTGTAGCCATAAGAAGTATTGTTAATTATGAATTGTTTGTAAAATAAGCAAATATTCCGGTTTCTGACAAGCGGGTACTTATGTTAGAGTAGCTTTTTTTTGGGAGTTGTAGCAACAAAATCTTTCAAATAGTATGGTTCAAAATAGGCTGTATCCTCAAATTCTTGATTTTGGAAAAATTGCAGAGAGAGGGGGATCATGTTTTTTGCTGAAGGAACTATATCCTCAATAAAAAATGCCTGTGGATGTTGAATGATCTCTTTTACTTTCTGAGAGCCATTCCCAAAAAAGACAACAGGTCTTGAATCAAGGATATTTTTATAACTGTTCTCATCAATAATGTCGGCAGAAACTTTCCGGAACAGCTCATCTTCGAGAGTGTAGAATCCGGAATATACTTCCATTCGACGTGCATCAAGCAAAGGGCACAACAATAAGTCTGGATACTGTGTGATAAGATTCTGAATATAGTCGCTGGATTTTGCTCCAATAGCCAGTGCCAATAATGTGTCAATTCCAATGATTGGAAGATCTAAAGCGTAGCCAAATCCTTTTGTAGCAGATACCCCAATACGAAGTCCGGTGTAGGAACCCGGGCCTTTGCTAACACTTATTGCATGAAGATCAGTTGGCTTTATTTGTCCTTCTTTCATGACCTCACGCATGAAAACAGAGAGCAGAGCACCGTGAGATTTATCCTCATCACTCTCCCTTATGGCAATGAGATCTTCACCTTTACTGAGTGCTACTGAGCATATGTTTGTGGCTGTCTCAATATGAAGAATTCCTGGGTCGGTCATCTGTCTCTATTTTTTTTCTCCCATGAAAAGATTTTCTTTATCGACTACTTCTACTGACATTTCATCATCCAGTTGTTTTGAGATAGCTGAATAAGGTGCTGTTATTATATTGTCTTCCGAATCAATGCCTTCCAGAATCTGGATGTGTGTATTGTCCTGGATGCCTGTTTTTACAATTTTTATATGGGCTTTACCCTCTTTTTCGACGAATACCACCACTTCATTTTCAGCCTCTTCAGAGTTGGTTTTCGAAGCTTTTTTGTCAGGATTTGGTTCTGATTTTTCACTATTCTTAGTATCTTCTTCCTCCATTTTTGCATCGGGGTCGTATATGCGGGTCGTCACTGCCTGAATGGGAATAGTGAAAACCCCAATAAGCTTTTCGGTTTCAATATCAGCAGTTGCCGACATTCCCGGGCGCAGTGGGTTGGGATTAGACTCAGTGATTTTATCTTGATATGACTCAGGCAGAAGCCTGATCTTTACATTGAAATTTGTAACCTGATCAGTTGTTATTCCCGATGTATTCGCTGAGACGGGAATTTCTGTTACTACCCCGACAAAGCGGGTATCGAGATATGCATCGACCTCAATATATGCGGTATCCATGTAAGCAACACGGACAATATCATTTTCATTAACCTCAACTTCCACCTCCATTTTACTCAGATCAGCAAGTCGGAGAATTTCAGTACCGGACATCATCTCTGTGCCTACTACCCGCTCCCCAAGTTCAACGTTCAGGGCCGAAATTGTTCCGTTCATAGGTGCGTATATAGAAGTCTTTTGTAGGTTTTCCTCTGCTTCCTGAAGACTCGCTTCTGCACTTTGGACTGAAAAAACAGAAGCCTCTTTTTCTGCGAGAGATGTATTGTAATTTGTCTCTGACTGTTCGTATTCAGACTCTGAAATAGCCTGGTCCTCAAATAATTTTTTGTTTCTTTTGTAATTCAACTGACTAAATACGAGTTGAGCTTCAGCCTGTTTTTCCCTTGCCTTTGCACTATTGAGAGCGGCCCTCATCCTGTTGCGCATCATGATATAGTTTTCAGGCTTGATCTTTAGTAAAAACTGACCTTTCTCCACAACATCACCTTCTTTTACCGGCAGTTCAACAATTTCACCGGAAACATCAGGAGATATTTTTACTTCTGTTTCAGGTTGTATTTTTCCGTTGGCAGTAATAATTTCAACAATATCCCTGTTCTCACCTTGTTCAATAGCAACTCTCAGATTTCCTTCGTCTCCAAACCAACCTTGTTTTTTTCCAATGGCAAGAATAATGATCAGTACGAGAGCAACAAGTGCAATTATTCCTAAAATTTTCTTTGACTTCATAATGAGGGATGTATTATAAACTATAAGGAGATAGGCTCTCCTTTGTAGAAATTCAATATTTTTGTTTTAAAGATAAAATCATATTTGGCTTGCAACAGTTCAGACTGTGTCATGGCAAGCTGGTTCTTTGAAGCATTGTAGTCTACGGTATTTACCAGGCCAACTTCAAATTTCTTCTCAGTATACTTAAAAGACTCTTCCATTGAGATAAGCGCTTTTTCAGTGGAATTGTATTTTTTAAGCGCTGCATTTGCATCGACATAAGCCTGTAGAATCGATCTATATAGCTCATTCTTTATATTTTGTAATTCCAATTCAGAATTTTCAATATTGATTCTGGCATTGGCAATCTGTGTTTTTACCTGCATTTTGTTGAAAATTGGAATCCTCAGATCAAGGCCAAGTCCAAAACTGAAATTGTCACTTAACTGTTCTGTAAATGTATAGGATTCGTCTGCGCCGGAGCTATAGTCCATTGCCTGATCGCTATAACGGGAAAATGAATTTGCACTGACCCCCAGGTTTGGATAAAGAGATCCCCTGGCAATATCAAGATCCTCTTTGGCAGCCATTAAAGAGTATTCAGAGCTTTTAATCTGCGGCATATTGTTTTCAGCTGTTTCATAGACATCTGAGACATTCTGGAGTATCATACTTGGTTGAGGAGTTGCAAGATCAGGACTTAAAATCTGAAAATTGGAATCATATGGCATGTCCAGCATTAGCTGTAGGTTTAGGGAGGCCATGACCAATTGATTTTCAGAATTAATTAAGCTAAGTTCCTCAGATGCATATTGTGCCTGAATCTCCAGAGCACTGCCTTTTGCAAGTTTTCCGGCATCTACCAATTTCTGGGTTCGTTCAAGCTGTTGATTGGTAATCTCCAACTGATTCTTTGCCACATTCATCAATTCCTGGCTGAATAATATTTGAAGAAACGCGGCTGCAATATTAAGGGAAATGTCATTTTTAATCTTGTCTGTGTTCTGAATACTTGCTAATAAGCTAAATTTATTCTTCTCGATTGTATTCTTTTGCTGAAATCCATTGAAGAGTGTTGCATTGGATGAGAGTCCTGCAAAAATATTATTTGTTCGTTCATCAATGTATTCATAAGTTGTATAATCCAAAGACCTTCCAAATGAAATATCATAGCTGGATGAGGCATTCAAATTTGGCAGTCTGTTTACTTTGGATTGAGCCAGTACATTTTCATTGTACTGAGTGTTTAGCTCAGTTTGCTTAATGAGTATATTATTCTCCATGGCATAATTGATACAATCTTCAAGTGTCCACGGGTCTTCCTGGGCATGAATGGATGAAAAGGAGAGCAATATTACAGAAATAGCTACTATATATTTACGCATCTTATATTACTTTTGAGGTTGCAGGGTCAAATATACGGAATAGAAGGGGATATAGGGAGCATGAAAAATGAAAAAATAGTTAAATACAGTGATATAGGACAAGTTTTGTATAGAAAGAATCCACGTGCCAGGAACCTTTCTATTCGTATCTCCGGAAAGGGTGAAGTGAGAGTTACGGTTCCGAGGTTTTGTACATTTCATAGTGCTGAGTCATTTGTATTAAAAAAACGTGATTGGATAAAAAAGAAAGCACTATCCATAGAACGCAGGAATAGTGAAAAACGTGTATGGAGGGAGGGTAGTGTTTTGCAGATACTTTATGGGAGTATCGTAATTGAAAAAGGGGAGGGAAAGAATCTTGATGCCAGGAAAAATGATGAGGACTGGCACATTTCTTTACCTATAGGCTTTGATACCCATTCCGAAGAAAGTCAGTATTATCTTTCACAGGTAATTGCTGATATAGGTTTAATGGAGGCTAAACTTCATCTCCCTAAAATTCTCGATAGTATCTCAACAAATTTCAGTCTGCCATATCGAAAAGTTAGCATGAGAAAGATGAAAAGTCGCTGGGGAAGTTGTTCTCCTGAAAACAATATCAGTTTGAACAGCGCTCTTATTTTCCTACCTTATAATTTGATAGAGTATGTTCTTCTTCATGAGCTGGTACACACGGTTCATAAAAACCATGGTAGAAATTTTTGGGCTATGCTTGAAAGCATGATGCCTGACGCAATTGTAAAACGAAAGGAGTTAAATAAACATGAGATGATGTAGGGGAGGAGGGATGAAAGACGAGAATTAACTATTTA
>JAUUZQ010000153.1 GCA_030589895.1 Bacteroidales bacterium | reverse complement strand
CCGGATATGAGAACTGGCACCTCCCCAATGCCAAGGAACTGCAGAGCCTGGTTGATTATTATCGCAGTCCAATGGCAACAAACTCAGCAGCCATCGACACCATATTTCAAATTACCGAGATCACAGACCCTGATGGAAATGATGGACATTATCCCTTTTTCTGGTCTACTTCAACGCATCAGGATGGACCAAATCCATATAGTAGCGCTGTTTATGTTGCATTTGGAAAAGCGCTTGGCATGATGAATGACATATTAATGGATGTACATGGTGCGGGTGCTCAGCGCAGCGATCCAAAAACCGGGGACCCGGAAAATTATCCCCAGTATCATGGACCTCAAGGTGATCTCCAAATGGTATACAATCATTGCCGGTGTGTCCGTAACCTGAGTGCTAGCTATACCACCATTGAAGATAGCCAAGAATCGGACATGAAGGTATTTCCTAATCCGGTGAGCAGTGAGCTATACCTGAACTTGTCAACTGGAGTATATTCTACAATTAACGTGAAGCTATATGATCTACACAGCAGATTATATATCAATAAACTTACTGGCCCAAATAGTATATTAGATGTAAGCCAGTTACAGGAAGGAATATATGTGTTGGTTTGTACATCCGACTCTGCCAAACCTTTTGTTCAAAAAGTAATAAAGCAATAGTCTTCATATCATTTGTGCTTCTTAAGAAATCTATCGTAAAATTATTTGTCCTCGATACACTCCTCCACTTTTATCTTCGATAATAAGATAGTTATATACTCCTGGTTCAAAATACCCCATGTCAAGCATCACCTCTCCCATTGTTTCCTCCAGATTTACTAAGCTGAGAATATAACGTCCACTTATATCAAGGACGGTTAATTTCAGACTTTTATTAAGCAGCTGCTCAGGAAGTTTAAAGAAAACCAGGCCAATAGATGGATTTGGATAAACCACAATCTCTCCTCTCAAATTTTCTTCGATTCCAGTTAATTCGATATAGAGCTCATCTGACATCTCACTTATGCACTGCTCAATTCCCACATGTACGGCATAGTTTCCGGATTCAGTTGGAATTAATGTGTCATTTATCTCCTCAGGAATAGATAAACCATCAAAATACCACTGATTCCCCGTTATAGCACTTGATTTTAGAACCTGTTGGTTATTCACTGACACAACACTTATTACAGGTTTCAATGGATTTACGCAGAAGGATTGGCTGGCAGGATCAGCAGAGAGATATCCATCATCACCAGTCTGGTTGGCAACAATGGTTACTATTCCAGCTCCATAAATAGTAAGTATATTCGAAACTAACTCCACATTTCCCGCTTCTAAAAGAAAGCTTACAGGTAATCCTGAGCTAGAGATTGCTTCAAGTGTTAAACTTGCAACATCTTCCAATTGATCACCAATAATTGTAAAATCAATTGTTTGTGCAACCTTATCAACTATACCATCACAATCATTATCCTTCCCATCGGGTAAAGCAGAAGCACCGGGGTAAACATGAGTATCCGTATCATCGCAATCATCCGAATTACTTACATATCCCTCTGGCATTATACATGCTACAACTGCTGAACCGGCATCACCATAACCATCACTATCGGTATCTGCAAAATAGGTCTCTCCCAGGGTAATTGCATTGTCACTGTCATCACAGTCACATTCTGCACCAGCTCCGTCTCCATCAGCATCGATCTGATTGATATTGGCAATATCCGGACAATTATCTATATCATCTGAAATGCCATCACCATCCGTATCATGTTCAACTTTTGCGGCAATGAAATTCATTACTTCAGGAGCTGATTTTCCATGCGTATTCCATAAGTCATAAAGAATATTACCTGTCTCATTGCTTATATTCTCATCTCGTAAGAATTCTACATACTCCTTCGAAATTGTTTGATAGTAGAGTATTACCTCAACAGAGTCAGTGTTAATTGGCAGTATAAATTGTGTCTCATCCCAATATTGTCCGTCAGCATATGTATAATTTACTGGTGGTGACTGAATATTTTCAAAAGCAGCATTGGTAAATCCCCGAGGAGGAATTCTGTTATCAGAAAATATTTTATTATTCAGGACAAAATGAAAAGTCGGGCCTTCAGGTATTCCTGTCAGGGTAGCCATAGCATTATCCAACCCAGGCTTAATTTCATATATTTTTACATCTGTATCATGGCTTAACAATCCTGTACTGAAATCATAATGTCCGGACTCATATACTATTACACCACTGATATCTTTTGCAATAATGTTAAGCCAGATTCTTCTCCCTTCAGGGTATCCCGATGGAAGTTTATGTCCGGTTTCGTTTGTAACTCTGACAAGCGCAGTAAGATGATCTCCCATGTCAGTAACATTCAGGTCAACCGTTGCAGCCAATTTCAACATATGTCTTGCCCTGACTATTGCGGAATCAAGAGCTGCTGCATTAACATCTCCTGGAAACAGTTCTTTAATCATTCCGGGAACAAGGGTGTTTCCACCAGTTAGATCATGATGCGGGAGGTCATCTCTATATACTGCAGATGCTTTATTTGCAGCAACACCACTGAGATCCCTCATGTGGCAGTCCTGGCAAGTTGATACATTATCCTTATTGCCACCAAGCCCGGGAGCATAAACACCGGCAGGAGTATTGTATTCACTCACTAACCATTCACTATAAGTACGCTCTACTGGAAAAAGATCATATGTATTATATGAAGGAGCGGAGTATCCAAATTCATTAGGAGCATATGATCCATCCGCTTGTCTGTCATAAACGGGATTACTTACATCATGACACGTTCCGCATATTGCAGATTCACTATGAAAGGGTGAGTAGTGAAATTGATGTTTGGCTCCAGGATCCGCAAAAGGCCCACGCTGGGTTCCATCCGAATCTACGATATACATTCCATTGCCCGATAATGGAGGCAACGAGTCGATAGACATAAGGTATGCTTGATCAGTAGAATAGGTATTGTCTGTATAAACCTGGTCCAATGGATAGGGGTTTATTCCAATTTCAGTTGGTTTTACCAAGCGATGGCAAAAATCACAATGAATGCCTTCTTTATCTGCCGCTGTTAATGCAGAGCCATCTGTTGGTATTGATCTTCCACCAAGCCATCCTTCGGGTGAATGGCAGCGAATACACAGATCTCCAACATCTGGTACATCCTGGTTGCAAATGGTCATACAAGCTTCATAAAGAGGATCTCTTGCTGCCTGTGCCATCATACTACCGCTCCAGTTAAAGCTTGGTTCAACGTTTATATCGTAACCACCATGACAACTGGCGCATCTGTCCGGACCTTCGAAAGTTCCGGATTCTCCATCCTGTGAACCTGCAAAAAACACATCCTCAATTGTACTGGGTGCAGTAAAAGCAAACACTAAAATCGTAAATCCGACGATGGCCGAGGATATACTAATCTTATGTTTCCTGTTGTCGTAATGCTGTATTACTTTTTTCATTAAACTGAAATTTATAGTATTAATCACAGTTGACCAATAAATATACAACTATTCAGAGTTGGAAATACACTTTTCTGGAGATGAATTAGCGTATAAGTAACAATATTTTAGAGACATAAGCTGAATATTATGCTCCAGTGGCAAAATTGGTAATTACAAGACTAATAAACGTTAGATGAAAAAAATGGACACATACGCATTCTGATTGCGCATTTGTCCAATAACAGGTATCATTGGGCTAACAATATTTATTACTGCTTCGTTAAGAATTGCAAGAATATAAACCTGGTACTCCTCACAATGTATCAAAGAACAAAAAAGTATTAATTGAAAAAGATATTGTCGAGATTCATGGAGAGAATAAATACTCTCCCGGTTTGACTCTGCATTATTTCACTGGGAAATAGGCTATGATTAAAAATAAGATTATATTAAGCTCTTATTTAAAATTATTTATCTTCGGATTTTTTGTTTTATTACAATCCATTACATCAACAATGTTTTTATTAAAATAGAATGAAAAGAAATCTCTCATTTTATCTGGCTATGGTTTTATTACTGATATTAACAGCCTGTAATAACAACACACCGGAAAAATCAGATAATTCTATATCTAATCACCACCAGATCATTGGTGTAAGTATTTGGGATAGAATTTCCACACGAAGCGAACCAAAAAGATCATCGAGCTCCACTACCCTGTTAAGTTTGGGTGAAAGTTTTTTATATCTGGATTCATCTGCCATTGATTCTGCTTATAACAACACCAAATTTCTCAAAGTCCGATTATCGGATTCTTCCGAAGTATGGGTTTATGGCTTTGCAAGCGTGTTAAATGCAAAACCGGCTGTTCTGACCAATGATGTTCCCTTATATATACGCCCCGACCTGCTAACCATTACTGAACAAAGCTTACATGTCATGGAAATTATAGCTGTAGTTGAAGAGTGGGATGACTGGATTAAAGTTGTGAATGAGAAAAGCAAACGAAAAGGCTGGATAAAGAAAGATGTTGTTACTTATAATAAGATTGATCTTGCCATGGCTCTATTGGCCAAACGCAAACTGGAAGAACAAGACTCTGAACAAAAGATCAAAAACCTTGAAGAACTTCTTGAAAACAATCCTTACCCAAATTCAATCTTCATTTCAGAATTGAAAAATAAACTTGAGGCAGAAAGAGATTCTCTAAGAAAAAACAATGAGAACCGCTTCTGGGAAGATCAAAATCGAAGAAGGATAAAGTAAAATTTTGACAGTAATCTTTCTCAATATTTTCCGTTCCAATACGTTCAACAAATGAAAAAGTACTGGTATTGCTAAAAAGACGGAACTCCATAAAAACAAAGTATACTAAGATCATCCGGTTTTCAGGGATAGTAATAGCCGGTGGAATTCTATTATCAGGGGCTCTTTTTTTTATGGTATATATTGGTATTTTTGGCCACCTTTCTTCAGTTGAAGAGTTACAAAACAGTCAGAATTACCTTTCCTCAGAGGTCTACTCAAGTGATCATGTCCTTTTAGGTAAGTATTATCTTCAGAACCGTACCAATGTTCACTATAATGACCTGCCTGAACATTTATCAGAGGCTCTGGTAGCAACTGAAGACGTGAGGTTTTATGTGCATAAGGGAATTGACAAGAGAAGTGCATTAAGAGTTGTCTTCAAATCTATACTTCTTCAGAATAAGAGTTCAGGGGGAGGAAGCACTATTCATCAGCAACTTGCTAAAAATCTTTTCCCCCGAAAACAGCACTCAGTATTAACAATGCCCGTGAATAAATTCAGGGAGATGATCCTTGCTGTGCGACTTGATAAAGCATTTACAAAAAAAGATATCCTGGAACTCTATCTGAATACAGTTTCTTTTGGAGAAAATACTTATGGAATTGAAACCGCTTCACATAGGTTTTTCAATAAGCTGCCCAAAAATTTAAAAATTGAAGAGTCAGCATTATTGGTGGGTATGCTAAAGGGAACTAATACTTACAATCCCAGATTAAATCCTGAAAGATCAAGGACCAGAAGAAATCTGGTTCTCTCTCAAATGCTTAAGTATGATTATCTGAATAAGAATACCGCGGATTCCTTATGCTCATTACCGCTTGAACTGGATTATATCAATCTTTCACATAATGAAGGTTTAGCGCCCTATTTCAGGGAACACCTGCGAATGACATTACTCGAATGGGCCAGGAATAATCCAAAAACAGATGGAAACCAATACAACATATATACCGATGGATTAAAGATCTACACAACTATAAATACAGATCTCCAGAAATATGCTGAAGAAGCCATGAAAACACAAATGGCTCATCTTCAGGCCATTTTCGATCAGCAATGGAAAAATAAAACTCCATTCGGTAAAAGCTCCTCCTTTATAATACATACTCTCGAAAATACGAAACAATACAAAAGTCTGAAGCAGAAGGGCCTCTCCCGGGAAGAAATAATCCAGGAATTGAACGTCCCCAAAAAAATGAAAATATTTACCTGGCAGGGAATGAAAGAAGTAGAAATGTCCCCCTATGATTCAGTTGCATATTATCAAAGATTTTTACATTCAGGGATCTTATCCATGGAAGCCAAAACCGGATATATAAGGGCCTGGGTAGGAGGTATCAATTCAGAATATTTTAAATATGACCATGTAATTTCAAAGAGACAGGCAGGGTCAACCTTTAAGCCAATCATTTATTCCGCTGCACTTAAAAACGGACACGATCCCTGTTCATATATTCCAAATGATTCTGTAACATACTCAGCGTATAATAATTGGACACCAAAAAATTCTCATGGAGGGTATGGAGGATATTACTCCATGAAAGGTGCATTGACTCATTCTGTAAATACAATAAGCGTTAAACTATTAAAAGAAACCGGGATAAATGAAGTAATTGAGTTTTCAAAACAATTAGGGATTAAGGGGGAATTGCCAGAGGTTCTATCCCTGGCTCTGGGAACTGGAGAGGTTTCCTTGAGAGAAATGGTTCAGGCATATAGTATTTTTCTCAATGAAGGTAAAGTAGTTGAACCTGTTTTTCTTAGGCGTATAGAAGACAAATTTGGAAATGTTTTATATGAGGGTGAACCTGTTATTTCTGCTCCCCTTATTGATCCACATGATGCCCTGGCTATGATAGAAATGATGAAAGGTGTGGTGGATAATGGTACAGCTTCATCATTACGCAGTGTGTATGGATTTGACAACGAGCTTGCCGGGAAAACAGGAACGACACAAAACAATACAGACGGATGGTTTATTGGATATACACCAGTACTAATTACAGGTGTCTGGGTTGGTGGAGATTATCCAATAGTACGATTCAGGTATGGCGGATATGGACAGGGAGCTTCAGCTGCATTACCTATTTGGGCCAGGTATATGCAAAAAATATATAGGAATCCCCTTTATAAATATTCTAAAAATCTCTCCTTCCAAATTCCTGAAGAGGTAATAGAGGAAGTAGACTGCGAGGACTACCTGGAATCGTTGAGGGATCGATCCTGGAGAAGGAAACTAAAAAGACCCGGCTTCTTCCAAAAATTATTTAATAAGAAAAAACATTAACCTTGCATTGAAGTGGTATACTTTTGAAGCGAAATAGTGGTATGGTTTTCAAGTGAAGGAAACGCTCAATCGAGTAGGAAGACAGGGATTAATTCCCTATCTGTCCTCTCCCACCACCGTGCATACCGTTCGGTACACGGCGGTTCCTTAATTTAAACCATTTACTAACCTATAATAATCCAAAAAGAAAATATAACCAGCTTGTATAAGACGGTCACTGGTGACCGATTTGTTGAATTCCTGACTGATTCCAAGAGTTCTATGTATTAGCTTACTACCTATATATATTAAACTAACCTCATTACATTGTTATTTGGATTGAGATGATAATTCTAAACCAAATTAAGCATCCCTAATCGTT
>JAUUZQ010000163.1 GCA_030589895.1 Bacteroidales bacterium | reverse complement strand
TTTTTGAATCCAGATCTACCTGAACCCTTCCATCCGGACTCTTTTCTATGGAATACCAGCTCAATGATCGGGGTGCAGGTCCGGACAGCACCTCTCCTGAATCTGAAAAACAAGATCCATGACAGGGACATTCAAATCCATCGGTTGTCCGCTGTATAGTACATCCCAAATGCGTGCATATAGATGAGACAACCTGTAAACCTTCATGATCTCTGTAGATGAAAATGCCATGATCTTCTATAAGTGTGTAGGTATCAAGAGGATAATCGGATGGCAAACCAATTTTTATTTTACTGCTCTTTCCAACCTGATTGGAAGAAAAAATCCGAATCAGGCTTATTCCACCTATAGCACCAGCTACTGAAGCAAGGATCAAGGACACTCTTTTTAGGAAATTTCTCCGTTTCATTCTAATGTAATTGGTTTGATATAAAGTATCTGTTTGCTAAATTATCAAGATTCCTTTTGAATTATGCATAAATAAGAATTTATCTATCATATTTATATACATTTGAAATAAGTTATTGTCCGGGAGATGATTCCAGCTACTGTTTTTCTCCTGGTCATTTAAAGTTTTAGTTCGCAAATCACATTCGTAATTATGAAGAGTTATTTCAAAATATTTATCACTTTTTCGTTTATTTTTTTCATCTCATCTCTCCTGTTTTTCAATTGCAGCAACAACAGTGACAAAAATATAAAGGGCAAGAGCGAGACTAAATTGAAACATGAGTATGTAGGTCGTCAGGCTTGTGCTGAATGTCATAAAAAAGAGTATAGCTTGTATCAGCATTCCGATCACGATCTGGCAATGGATATAGCGACTGACTCTACCGTTCTTGGAGATTTTGACAATTCCACATTTACACATTTTGGAGTCACATCAAAATTCTACAAGCGCGATAGTATTTTTTACGTTTTTACCGAGGGACCGGATGGAGAAATGAAAGAATATGAGGTGACTTATACTTTTGCAATCAATCCTTTACAACAGTATCTTGTGAAATTTCCCTTAGGTGCTTACCAGTGTTTGCCTATTGCCTGGGATACGAGACCCATTGAGGAGGGAGGTCAGGAGTGGTTCCATATTTATGATGATGAAGAAATTCCCCATGGTGATATCTTGCATTGGACCCGTTCGATACAAAACTGGAATTATATGTGTGCCGAGTGCCATTCCACCAATTTAAAAAAGGAATATGATTTTGAAACTAAGAGTTATCATACCACTTGGACGGAGATAGACGTTTCTTGCGAATCTTGTCATGGTCCGGGTTCTATACATGTTGAATGGGCCAATAGGGTAGAGGAGGGTGCAAGTCCGGATGTTTTCAAGGACCTTGGTCTGGTTGTCAGACTGAAAGATACAGACAACGCTACATGGGTATTTGATCCTGATTCAACAACTGCACGAAGATCTGTTCCCCGTCAATCTGATGAGCTGGTACAGATGTGTGCCCGGTGTCATTCAAGGCGATCTATAACTACCGAAGACTATTATCATGGAGGTTCTTTATTGGAGACACACTGGCCTTCCCTCCTTGATGAGGGACTGTATTTTGCAGATGGTCAGATACAGGATGAAGTCTATGTATATGGTTCGTTTTTGCAAAGTAAAATGTACATGGCAGGTGTGGTATGTAAGGATTGTCATGAGCCTCACAGTGGAAAAGTTTTCGTAGATGGAAATGCATTGTGCTATCGTTGTCATCTCGCTTCGGAATATGGAACCCGTCAGCACCATTTTCATGATCCTGCAAAGGAGGGTGCAAGTTGTGTAGAGTGCCACATGCATGAAAGAACATACATGGTTCTTGATCCAAGAAGAGACCATAGTATCAGAATCCCCAGACCGGACCTTTCCGATAAATTGGGAACTCCCAATGCCTGTAACCAGTGTCATCCTGACAAAAGCAATCAGTGGTCTGCAGATTACCTGGAAAAATGGTATGGCGAAGAATTACTTAATGAAGAGCACTATGGAGAGGTTTTCTGGGCCGGAAGACAGGCTTATCCTGAAGCATTGGCTAAGCTGATCATTTTAGCAGGCAATGTTGATAATGCCCCTATGATCAGGGCAACAGCAATATCACTTCTCAGCAATTACTCGGATCCCTCGATCGATCAACTGCTTACAAGGACCATCAAGGATAAAGATCCTTTGATCCGCTATTCCTCAATAACAGTTATTCAATATTCAAGTGCGGCAAACAGAACTTCATTGCTGGTTAATGGTCTGAAAGATTCCGTGCGACTGGTTCGATTAATGGCTGCAAATGCATTGACAAACTTTTCAGTTGACGAAATACCTGTCAATATGAGAGGCTTGTATGAAAGCACACTTGAAGAATACAAAAGATCACTACAGATCAATGCAGATCAACCTGGTACTCATGTAAACTTTGGGAACCTCTACCTCAATCTGGGTGATATGGCCAGGGCTGAGTCATCCTATCGCGAAGCCATACATATTGAACCTGGACTGGTCACTGCCTATATCAACCTGACTGATCTGTACCGCAGACTCGACAAAGATGAAGAGGGCGAAAAGCTTTTGGAAAGTGCCCTGGAAAAGTATCCTGATTTGGCGGCAATTCACTATTCACTTGGTTTGCTTCAAATCAGAAAAGGGGATCAGGAGGGAGCCATGAAATATTTGGAAAATGCAGCAAGACTTGCACCTGAGGAGGCACACTATAGCTATGTTTATGCGATTGGACTTAACTCCATGCAAAAACCGCTTGAAGCTATTGATTTTCTTGAAGGAGCGTTGCAGCACCATCCCTATGATCGCGAAATACTTTATGTACTGACCACCTTGAACGTAGAACAGGGAAACAGTTCTGGTGCATTAAGCTATGCTACGAAGCTGGTTGAGTATTATCCTGCTGATCCGAATTATGTACAATTATTGGAATACCTGGAAGGCTTGAGGTAGGGGGGGAGAGCTAGCTTATTCAATTGGATTGGGAACCAGATTCTCTGTAAGTCTTATCATATTCATTTTTTAGTTTGGCTTAGATTCACTAATTTGTATGAAATTAAACTATCTGATTATCAGAGAGATTGTGTTTTATGGATAGTGTATGCAGTATAAAATTATGGATGATGATTCTGAAAAAAACATACTTGCTTCTCCTGGCTTTATTGCTTATTGTAAGTTGTGAGAAGGATAATGATGAGCCTGCAGCAAAAAGTTTGACAATATTTTTCATGAACGATCAGCATGGGCAAATTGATAATTATTCAAAAGTTAAATATATAATTGACAAGGAAAGACAGGAAACAAATGTTATTGTTACCAGTGGAGGAGATATGTTTTCAGGAAATCCCATTGTTGATTATTATGGGGAAAAGGGTTACCCCATGATTGATGTCATGAATAAAGTGGGATTTGACATTTCAGTTATTGGAAATCATGAGTTTGATTATGGAGAAAGCATTTTATCAGAAAGGATAGAGCAATCTGACTTTGATTGGGTTTGTGCAAATGTGGATATGAGTAATACAAGCATTACTCAACCCTTTGAATACAGTACAGTGAGTATTGGCGATCTGAAAGTCACCTTTTTAGGATTGCTTGAAACCAATGGAAAGCCTGATGATATCATACCTTCTACACATCCTTTAAAAGTTCAAAATGTTGTTTTTGTCAGGCCCGAAGATGTTGTTTCTCAATATGCCGGAATCAAGGAACAAGAAAGCTCTGATTTATATATTGCATTAACACATCTTGGACACAATGGATATGATGGAGCATTGGGAGACTTCCAGTTGGCTCAGCAATTTCCCTATTTTGATTTAATTATTGGAGGACATAGTCATCAGTATTTAGATACTGTAATAAACAACATTCCAATAATCCAGGCTGGAAGCTACCTGAATTATTTGGGTAAAATTGAGTTAACGCTGGAGAATAAAAAAATAGAAGGATACAATGTTGAGTTTATAGACCTGAGTAATTATCCTGAATACGACACAGACCTACAGGCCGACATTAATGAATACAATAATAGCATGGCTGAAGTATTGGATGAAGTTATTGGTTTCTCTCAGGGCTATCATGAAAGACTTCAGGTTGGTTGTTTCTATACAGATGCTTTAAGGGAAAGATTGGAAGTGGATGTTACATTTCAAAATTATGGAGGAATTCGATCAGATCTTGATGAAGGTGATATCACTGTCAGAGAAATTTATGAGATAGACCCCTTTAACAATGGAACGATAATTTTCACTATGTCGGTTTCTGAGATAAAAGATTTTTTAATGGGAGCGGAATCCTGGTTTTCTTATTCGGGCATCCAAATCGTGCAAATTGACAGCGATATTGAGATTAGTTATCCGAATGGTGATATAATACCAGATGCTACCTTTTTAACACTTGGAATTAATGATTATATCCCGGCTGTCAACGATAGTTATTTCCCATTGGATAGAAATGTACAATCTTTCACAACTGCCGAGGCAATTATTTATTATCTGAAAAATATAAACAGTGTTGTGGATTACCCTGTTTGTGACAACTACTTTTTATATCAATGATATTTGAAGTTAATGCACTCCATACTATTTTAATATACTCATCACTTCAGCATAATATTTTTTCACCTTGACATATGGATCTCCTTTTCCAAGCGTTTCAATAGGGAGATAACCTTTATAATCTGAAGCAAGAATAATCTCCTTGATTTTCTGCAAGTCAACTGGAGTTTCAGTTCCGTTAATAAAAACATTTTCCTTTAACTGCCAGCTAATTGCATATTTTATGGTTTCTTCGATATCAGAGTAGGGATCCTCGGTGCGATAGGAGCCAATATCCAGCATAAGCCCTATCCATTCATGGTCAATCATTTCCATAAAATTTCTTACTTCTTCAGCGGTTTTTAGAAAGTTATTATGATTCTGAAGTTCTAACATAACGCCGTGTTCTTTTCCAAATTCTGCACACTCAATAATAGTTTCAGCTGCCCATCCAGCCATTTCTTCCCATGTATGCTCTTCAGATATCTTATTGCCTTGAAGAATTCTTAATGCAGGAGCTCCCAATTTCTCTGCTACAATTATCCATTCTTTGGTAAGCGCAATATCATTCTGGCGCATTGCCGGATCAGGATTACAAAAATCATTTCTTACTCCTGTTCCACAGATATCAATTCCAAGTTCGAAAGCCCACTTCTTTACGCTGTATATATATTCATCTGAAGGCGGGGTAGGGTAGCCAGGAAAATAGTAGCCTGTTAAATCTGCACCGTCAACACCAAGTTCATCGCAATATTCGAGGAAGTTAAACAGATCCATACTATCTGTTCTTAGAAGTGCATTAAATGAATAGGCATTTATGGCGATTTTATTTTGAAGACCGGGCTCCTTATTGACCTGGCTTAGACTGCTGTTTGTAGAATCAGAGCAAGAGGATAGTCCAATCAACAATACAGAAGCAAATGCTATTAATCTTGAAAGTTTCATTTTCTCTATAATTTAGTGCGGCAACAATTTTTCTTATAATTGATTATTTTTAAGCTCTTCCCGTCAGAGTATACTAGGCGGGGCAGTCTACTCGATTGACAAACGTTATTTGAATAATTTTAAATAATCGTTAAATACAAATAATTTCCCTCGTTTACCTCCGGTAATTTCTTCAAGTATTTTCAAATCTTCCAATTCCTTAATCAGTTTATAAACAGAAGGTAAAGATAATTTAGTGATTTTATAAGCTATTTGTGCATCAATTATTGGTCGCTGAAACAAATGATTGATAATTAAAATTGCATTACTTGAACGACTTCCTAATCCTTGTAATTTTAATTCTACATTTTTTTGAAGTTTTAAGATGCCATCAAAAGTTTCAATACTATTTTTTGCAGTTTCAATAACACCAACTAAAAAGAATTTAAACCACTGAATTACATCATCTTTTTCTCTAACTCTCATTAGATTATCATAATACAAGATTCTATTTCTTTCAAAAAAGTCAGATAAATATAATATAGGCTTTTTCAGAATCTCTTTTTCTACTAAATAAAGAGTTATCATTAGCCTACCAACTCTACCATTCCCATCTAAAAAAGGGTGAACCGTCTCAAATTGATAATGAATTAGTGCAATCTTTAGCAAATCAGGAAAATAGAAGTCCTCAGAATGTGCAAATTTTTCTATGTCACTCATATATTCATTTACAGAATCAAATGTTGGAGGAATAAATGTAGCATCTTTGATTGATGCTCCTCCAATCCAATTCTGGCTATTTCTAAATTCACCAGGCAATTTGTGTTTTCCTCGAACCCCTTTTAACAATGTCTTGTGAGTTTCTTTAATAAGTCTGGATGAAAATGGTAGTTTGTTCAAGTTTTCTAAGGCAAAATTTAATGCAGAAATATAATTTTGAACTTCTTCCCAATCATTTCTCTTTTCTTCATTAACATTTTCTTTATCCAGTAGAGCATCTTCAATATTAGTTTTAGTTCCTTCAATCTTACTTGATTTCGTTGCTTCTTTGGCAATATGCATACTGATAAACAAATCAATATTTGGAATATATTCAGAATACATATCAAGCCTTCCAAGTTGTCTGTCAGCTTGACCAAGAAGACTGATTAACTCCATATTTTCAAGAATCCATTGTTTATTGATTTTTTCTGGTTGAAAACTTTTAAACGTTCCCTGATTTATATAATTCCCTGCTTTAAAATGCTTCATTTCTTCTATTTTCTTAAACAAAGATGGTTCTTATTTAAGAAATAAGCAAAATACTTAAATAGTGATCGAGTCATTTTAAATATTTACACAATAATTTAATTAGCACAATGCTGTTTTTAATGTTTACCAACGGGAGTCTGTGTAAAAACTCATTTCATACTTAAAGATAGTGTACCTTGACGAAATAGGAGCGTTCCAGGGATATTTAAATTTTCTGTTATGAGAATGAACGGATATGCGTAATTTTCCAAAAAG
>JAUUZQ010000059.1 GCA_030589895.1 Bacteroidales bacterium | reverse complement strand
ATGCTGGTTCTGACCTGCAGGCTGTACAGCTGAAATCTTCCATTGAAGCTATATATGATGCAGAGAAGGACACCTATTATCTCAATGGTGTAAAACGATTTATAACCAATGGTGATGCTGATATTTCACTTGTACTTGCCCGCTCTGAGGCCGATACCAGTGATGCCCGTGGCCTGTCGCTCTTCGTATATGATCGTGAGCATAAAAATGTTAAGATCCGTAGAATTGAGAATAAATTGGGTATCAAGGGATCGCCAACCTGTGAAATGGTATTTAGCAATGCTCCTGCAAAATTGATAGGTGACCGTAAATTCGGACTTATCAAATATGTGATGGCTCTTATGAATATGGCCCGTCTTGGTATTGGTGCTCAGTCGGTTGGTTTGGCTGAAGCTGCTTACAGGGAAGCTGTAATATATGCCAATGAGCGTGTTCAGTTTGGGAAAGCTATCATTGAATTTCCTGCTGTATATGAACTTCTGACCAGCATGAAAGTAAAGACACAGGCAATTCGCTCGCTGCTTTATGAAACAGCAAGATATGTTGATGTTTATAAGAATTATGCGGCTAAAGGTCATGTGCAAAAACTGGAGAGTGAAGAGCGCAAGGAGATGAAAACTTATCAGCGAAAAGCAGATTTGTTAACGCCAATTTTAAAACTGGTCGCAAGTGAGTACTGTAACCAGATAGCATATGACAGCCTCCAGGTTCATGGTGGTACAGGATTTATGAAAGATTTTCCAATTGAGAGAATTTACCGGGATGCAAGGATTACAAGTATATACGAGGGAACCTCTCAACTGCAGGTAGTTGCAGCTATTAGAGGCGTAACTTCCGGTGGCTTATTGAATCTGATAAGGGGGTTTGAAGAGGAGAAAGTAAATCCTGAATTTGAATTTATGAAGAAGGTACTCATTGGTATGACAGATGAGTATGAGAAGGTGACTGCCCAGGTCAATGATCAGCAGGATACTGAGTATATCGATTTCCATGCAAGAAGAATGGTAGAGATGGCCGGGAATATCGTGATGGGATATTTGATGCTCTTTGACTCAGTAAGAAATGATGAATTCGCAACATCCGCTGAGATATTTATAAAAATGGTTAAAGCTGAGAATGTTCAGCGTGCCTCTTATATAATGAATAGTGAGATCAAAGACCTGGGGATATTCAGGTATCAATAAAAACATACTTCTCTTAATGAAGTGAAGTATTAATGAAGGGTGGAGTGATTTCCACCCTTTTTTTGACTCTTTTTTTTACCTTTGATCGTGCAAGAGACAGAAGAGATAAAAAGCATTTCAATAATTGGCGTCGGAAACGTAGGCTGGCATCTTTCCCAGGCTTTGCATGAGGCTGGATATGAAATCAAACATATTGTTTCAAGGAGTCAGGAAAAACTTGAATCATTGGTCCAAAAGTTATGTACCATACATCTTACTTCCATAGATCAGGTTCAGGAAGAACCAGATCTCTATCTGATTTGCGTTCAGGATGTATACATCCCTGAAATTTCAGCATCCTTATCTTCTTCCCAAAGCATAGTTGTCCATACTTCCGGGGGGAGTGATTTAAAAGTCTTTTCTGCAAAGCAAGATAAGTATGGCGTATTTTACCCGCTTCAGACATTTACAAAAGGAAATAATATGGACTGGTCTGAAATCCCATTTTTACTGGAGGCCGACAATCAGTCTACATTAAATAAACTTAAGGTAGTAGCAAATCGAATTTCAGGCAAGTACAATTTTGCTGACTCTTCCGCACGCTTAAAAGTTCATATTGCTGCAGTATTCGCGTGTAATTTTAGCAATCATATGGCGACAATTGCAGATTCTTTATTGAAAAAGGAGGGACTTGATTTTAAGATTGTTTACCCGCTGCTGAAGGAGACAATTAAAAAACTGGATAGAATGTCACCTGATGAGGCCCAAACCGGACCAGCAATCAGGAATGATGCTGTCACAATGGAGAGACATATGGAGTTACTAAAGGAGTTTCCGGAATGGCAGGAGATTTACAGATTAATTAGTAAAAGTATTCCTTTTAATCCTGAACCCTGAACCCTGAACCCTGAACCCTGAACCCTGAACCCTGAACCCTGAACCCAAAACACAAAACCCTGAACTTTAATCTAATATGAGTAAAACCAATTTTAAAGAGGACCTGAGAAATATAAAAGCCTTTGCATTTGATGTTGATGGAGTATTAAGTAATCCTGAGGTCTATTTGTCTGCAGAAGGAGAGCTGCTGAGGTCAATGAATACCAAGGATGGTTATGCCTTGCAATATGCAGTTAAAAGAGGCTACCCGATTGCAATCATTACAGGAGGGAGGACAGAGTCAGTTGGAGTACGGTTCAGGACTCTTGGAATTACTGATATTTACCTTGGAGCTTCAAATAAGATGGATGATTTTGAAGATTTCAGGTTCAAATACCACCTTGAGCCGGAGGAAATTCTATATATGGGGGACGATTTACCTGACTTTGAGGTGATGAAAATATGTGGAGTGGCTTGTTGCCCATCTGATGCCGTAGAGGAGATAAAGTCAATCTCTGCATACATCTCCCATCTTTCCGGAGGCAAGGGATGTGTGAGAGATATTATTGAGCAAGTACTTCGCTTGCATGGAAGATGGTTGGATGGAGAGGCATTTTCCTGGTGATCCTGAAATATGGAGTAAGTTTTTTTAAACAATGATCTTTTGGATTAATGTCTAAAAATCATGATTGTATATGGTTTTCAATGTAAAACAGACTATTTTTATACTGATGTCCGTTTATGTGTCTGTAGCACCTTTTATTTGATTGTTTATGAGATCGATATTTAGCTTGATAAGGTTACCAAATTTGTTGATCATAGCATTGACACAGTATGCCATGAGATATTTAATTATGGAACCTTTGCTGCCCTCAGCAGGATTTGAATTGCAGTTTGATAACCTGCATTTTGCACTATTGGTACTCTCCACAGTATTTATTGCGGCAGCAGGTTATATCATAAATGACTATTTTGATACGCATACCGATTGGATCAATAAGCCTGAAAGGGTAGTGGTTGGAGTGGCGATCACTCGCCGTGTGGCAATGATCCTTCATACAGTGCTTAATATCATTGGCATTGCTATAGGTGTCTATCTAAGTATCTATATTAAACTACTTCCACTTAGTTTTGTCTTCCTGCTTACATCAGGTTTGCTGTGGTTCTATTCAACAAATTATAAGCGACAATTTCTCATTGGTAATCTGACAGTGGCATTTATGACCAGTCTTGTGCCAATGGTCGTGATCCTGTTTGAACTGCCACTGTTGAATAGGGAGTACGGGGCAATAATGCTACAGCACAATACAAATTTTAATTATATTTTTATCTGGGTTACTGGTTTTAGCCTTTTCGCATTTATTACCACCTTGATTCGGGAAATCATTAAAGATGCTGAAGATTTCGAAGGAGATCATGCTTATGGAATGCATACTATACCCATCAAATTAGGCATGAAGGCTACCAAGATTATTATAACGGTTTTGATAATTTTGTCTGTAGTTGCACTCCTCTATATTCTCATTAAGTTTATAATGTTTTCGGGGGAAATAACCGATTATATTTCAATGGTATATATTATTGGATTACTCGTTTTGCCTTACTTTATTTTGAATACCATAGTGATTATGGCAAGAAAAAAGGAGGATTATCGCAGAGCCAGTTTTCTGATCAAGCTAATCATGCTCATTGGAATTCTTTATTCTGCAGTAGTCTTTTATATTATTAAAATCTGGTTGTAGAGATGCTGCTGACAGATCTTCAAAAGTATAATATTATACTCGCTTCGGTATCCCCCAGGCGACAGCAATTGCTTAAATCTTCAGGTATCCCATTCACTACATTTACAGATATTGATGTGGACGAAAGCTATCCTGATGATATGCATCGTGCAGATATTACTGAATTCCTGGCCAGGAAGAAATCTGAAGCATATAAGATAGCTTTGAAAGAAGGTGATATTTTGATTACTGCTGATACCATTGTTTGCCAGGGAGATGAGGTTCTTCTTAAACCAAGTGATCGCGAGGATGCCTTTGCTATTCTGAAGAAAATATCAGCCAGTTCACATACGGTATACACGGGTGTGCATCTGCGTTCTTTAAATCAATCAAAGGGTTTTGTTGCCAGCACCGAGGTAAAGTTTGGTCTGCTAAGCACCCGGGAAATAGAATATTATATAGATAATTTTCATCCCTATGACAAAGCAGGAGCATATGGAATCCAGGAATGGATCGGCTATGTCGGGGTTGAGGAAATTCAGGGATCTTATTTTAACGTAATGGGATTACCTATTCATATGCTCTATCGCGAACTGGAAAAATTTATTAAATAACTTAAAGACCTAATGTAAGGTCTGCTCAACCATCAATTAACTACTAAAAATGAAACTATTGAAATCACATTTATTACTGGTAGTCTTTCTTATCACCTCCTTTACCGCAAAGGCTGACGAAGGAATGTGGCTTTTATCACTATTGAATGGCTATACTATTGAAGATATGCAGGCAGAAGGTTTTAAACTTACGGCAGAGGATATCTACAGCGTTAATGAAGCCTGCCTGATGGATGCTGTTGTTATATTTGGAGGAGGATGTACCGGAGAACTGATTTCCAATGAAGGATTAGTCTTAACAAACCACCATTGTGGCTATGGTGCTATTCAGGCACACAGTTCTCTGGAGAACGATTATCTGACCGATGGGTTTTGGGCCATGAGCAGGGAAGAAGAGTTGCCAAATCCAACCTTGTCTGTAAGATTTTTGCGTTACATGGATGATGTTACAGATGATGTTTTTGCCAATATCGGAGAGGATATTTCCTCCGGGGACAAGAATGAGATTATGAAAGCAAATGTTGCTGCACTCGTTGATGAAGCTTCTGAAGAGGGGAAGTACGAAGTGCTTGTGAGACCACTGTATTATGGTAATGAGTATTATATTTTTGTTTATGAAAGATATCAGGATGTAAGATTAGTCGGAGCACCTCCAAGTTCAATAGGAAATTTTGGAGAGGACAATGACAATTGGATGTGGCCAAGACATACAGGTGATTTCTCCATTTTCAGAATTTATGCCAATGCTGAAAATGAACCAGTCAGTTATGATCCTGAGAATATTCCGTACACTCCCCGAAAATCTTTTGAGATTTCAGTCAAGGGTGTCCAGAAGGGCGATTTTACTATGCTGATGGGCTATCCGGGGAGTACACAACAGTTCCTTTATTCCGATGCCCTGGAGCACATGACTCAAGAAAGTCTGCCACTTAAGATAGATATAAGAACCAAGAGACTGGAGATTATGGATAAGTATATGAAGGAATCTGATTTGGTTCGGATTCAATATGCATCCAAATACAGGGGAGTAAGCAATTCCTGGAAAAAGTGGAAAGGAGTTATACGTGGGCTCAATAGATTGGACGCTATTGAAAGGAAGCACGTGGAGGAGGCAGAATTTGAGCAGTGGGTTTCTGAATCATCCGATCGGCAGAAGGAATACGGCGAGTTATTTCCCCAGTTTGAGGATATCTATTCTCAGTTGTCAACATTGGGTATAATGATAGATTTGCAGCGTGAGGCAGTTTATTCAGTTGAATTATTCAGGTTTGCAATCGGTATTCAAAGAATGATGACGGGATCTGTATCAGCAGAGAGGATAAGTGCCTACGCTGATAATTTTTATAAGAACTATTATCATGCCATTGATAAGGAAATTTTTGTTGCAATGATGACCACTTGTTTTTGGCATCTTGATGATAATTATCATCCCGAATTTTTTCAGCTTGTTCAAAAAAAATACAAAGGTAGTTTTGATTTGTTTGCTGACAAGATTTTCGAGAAGACTATTTTTAAGTCGTTAGAAGAGTTCGAGTCGATAATAGCTTTATATGAGCGTAATCAGGACAAAGCACTAAAGAAGCTAAATAAGGAGCCAGTGCTGGAATGTGTCAACGAGATTCTGGATATTTACGACCAAAGTATCCTTCCGGAATACTCGCTGCTGGCTTCAAGTTTGAATCATCTCTATAAAATATATGTAAAAGGATTGATGGAGATGAAACCCGATGTGAGATATTATCCTGATGCAAATTTTACCTTGAGAGTCACCTATGGTAAGGTACAAGGATATGAGCCACGCGATGCAACTCAACTGGACTACTATACTACGCTGTCGGGTCTCATCGAAAAGAGTAAAATGGGAGAACATGACTATGTTGTTCCTAAAAAACTTGAGCAACTTTTCATTGAAAAGGATTTTGGTCATTATGGCGTGGATGGAACCATGCCGGTTTGTTTTACTGCATCAAACCACACTTCGGGTGGAAACTCCGGAAGCACCGTGATTGATGCTGAAGGAAGGCTTATCGGAATCAATTTTGACAGGAACTGGGAGGGCACCATGAGCGATGAGATGTATGATCCCAATCAGTGTCGGAATATTTCAGTCGATATTCGCTATGTCCTTTTCATTATCGATAAGTTTGCCGGAGCCGGTTATCTTCTTGATGAAATGGTGCTGGTTGAGTAGTCCGCACCTTCACCCTTTTTTACTCTGCATTTTTCATTCTACACCTTGCACTTCTCCCATTTTTGAGCTATATTCGTAGCACGAAAAAATAAAACGTAACACGATAATATAGCATGAAAAAAGCAGGACTATTTTTAACTTTCCTGATCCTTGGGTTTTCAGTGAGCCTATTGGCCGTAGTACAAACTGATACTATCAATATAAATGAAGTGGTTATCTCAGGAACCAGGGTGGAGGTGATGAGGGTGAATGCTCCGGTTTCTCTTTCAGTAATTAGTAAGGAAGAAATTAGAAGTCAGGAGGAGTCTAATATATTGCCTGTTATCAGTAAGATCACACCCAGTTTGTTCATTAGTGAAATTGGCACTGCAGGCTATGCACTTGGAAATGGCACTTCCGGACAAATTACAATACGTGGTGTTGGTGGCGCTCCAAATGCACAGGTATTGATGCTGGTCGATGGTCAGCCACAGTATATGGGGATATTCGGTCATCCGCTTCCAAATTTTCATGTGGCTTCAAATGTTGAAAGGGTTGAGGTTATACGGGGACCAGCATCTCTTCTATATGGATCAAATGCCATGGGTGGTGTAATCAATGTTATTACCAGGAAGAATATTAAGGAGGGAATCACTGCTTCTGCAAATGCTTCATACGGTAGTTATCAGACTCAGAAGTACAATGTTGGTGTTGGTTTTAAAAAAGGTAAATTTTCAACGGGACTTTCATATAATCACGACCAGACAGATGGTCATAGAGATACCTCAGCATTCAATATAAATAATTTGAATGTTTATGCAGCTTACGAGCTCAACGAAAACTGGAGTGCCAAAGCAAGTATGATGCTGGCTGATTACTCTTTTGAAGATCCCGGATCAGATATAAATCCGGCTTCAATGTCTTTTTTAGGTGATATTACCAGGAGCATGGCGACGGTGGCAATTCGCAATAAGTATGAAAACTCACAAGGGGGGATTTATGGATTTTATAATTTCGGAACGCATTCTTTTTCAGATGGCTGGGAATCTGATGATGTAAATGCAGGCCTTAATATTTACCAGGGACTCTCTTTATGGAAGGGAAGTACTGTTACAGCAGGATTTGATTACAAATATTATGGAGGTATTGGCTCCTTTGGCTTTCTCGCTGATACATTTCTTACGGTTAATGAGACTGCCGGATATCTGCTTGCTGATCAGAAAATAGGAGGGATGCTAAGTTTAAATTTTGGAATGAGATATGAGAATCATTCTGTCTATAAGGGCGAGCTGGTTCCTCAAGCGGGTTTAACATTTAAACCTACCCATACTACAATAATTAAGGGACTTGTATCAAAAGGTTTCAGGAGTCCAACTATTATGGATCTCTATCTGTTTGCTCCAAATGCTGAACTGGGTCCGGAGCGACTCTGGAATTATGAAACTTCTGTATCTCAAACCATTGGAGCTACTGCACGGGCTACATTAACAGCTTATCTTATCAATGGTTCCAATATGATAGTTATGCAGCCCAACCCCAATCCTGGACCGCCTGTGATAAGAGCAAATGCAGGCGAATTCCAAAATTGGGGAGTCGAGATGGAAACCTCATTTCAACCCATTCAGGATCTGACAATAGATTTGAATTACAGTTATCTGAATAGCGACAAGAAACTATATTTCGCACCGGCTCATCAATTGTATGTAGGTGGCTTATACAGTATTGGAAAATTTCGTATTGCACTGAATTTGAATAGTATTGGAGGCTTATATACGCACATAGATAATTCTGATGCAAGTGATGATATTCAGGAGTCTTATCTCATCCTCAATACTAAAATCATATACGCACCAATGGACTTCTTTGACCTCTATATTGCAGGGAAGAATCTCTTGAATCAGGATTACCAGACTGTATTGGGATATACTATGCCTGGGATTAATGTAATGGCAGGAGTATCGCTGTATTTTAGATAGAATTTTCGTTTCTTTGTCGTTTAATTTTCAAAATGAACGATAACTCCAAAGGAATTCTTTATGCATCCATCACAGCTTCTTTATGGGGCTTCATGGCCATTGTACTGAAGATTATTGTGGCAGATATTGATCCGGTTACGGTTGTGTGGTTTCGTTTCGCCATGGCATTTGTATTACTGGCGATATTAACATTGATATTCCGGAGAAGTGATTTCTCTGTATATCGGAAAATATCATGGCCCTTGATTGCAGCAGCTGTTTTTCTTGGTTTCAACTACCTGGGTTTTATAACTGGAGTTAAGTATGTGAGTCCCTCTTCCTCTCAGATCTTTATCATGATAGCTCCAGTTACTTTTGCACTCTCAGGCATTGTCATTTTCAAGGAGCATGTGACATGGAAACATATAGTAGGATTCATCGTGGTAATTTCTGGAATCATGCTTTTTTATTCAGAGCAGCTTTCGGCAATGAAGGGTGCGGACCATCATTTTACAAAAGGAATGTTATTGATATTTGGCGGAGGATTGTCATGGGCAGTTTTCGCTTCCTTTCAAAAAAAGCTGGTGCAGACATATACCCCAAATCAGTTGAATCTTTTTATATACAGTTTCAGTTCTCTCGCATTACTTCCCTTTGCAAATTTGGGTGGAATGAATGAATTGTCAGCCATGGAATTGGGTCTTCTGATCTATCTTGGATTAAATACAGTCTTTGCTTACGGTTCCCTTGCACTGGCAATTAAATATACTGAGGCAAACAAGGTAAGTGTCATCATTACACTGAATCCAATAATTACTTTTGTTACCATGGCAATTCTTGGCCGCATGAATGTATCCTGGATCGAACACGAGTCTTTTTCAATGGTGAGTCTGTTCGGTGCACTAATGGTGATATTAGGCGCTATTGTTGTAATTATGGCTGGAAGAAGGAAGAAATAATAAATTCCCCCTGTATTTTTTGTAATTAAAATCTGTATATAGCAATACTAGAAAGGACGTTTAATATTACTTCCAGGCTCCCTGAAAACCCAATCGTTCCATAGTTCAAGTCGTTCTTCCCACTCTTCCAATGATCTTGTTGGATAATCTTCGCTCCAGCCACCTGTTCTGAATTCCTCTGATACACCTTTGTCTTGAATATCTTCTCTCCAAATGTTCAGCTCCTTTAATAATTCAGCTTTTATCTCTTCATAATCAGAGTTATTGGCAAGATTGTTTAATTCATCGGGATCATTATGCAGATCATAAAGTTCAAATTCAGGTTTACTGGAAGCCATGAACTGAGACTGTTCGGGAGACAACTCTCCTTTCAGGTTCATTACATTGAGCAATGCGAGAACAGGGTAGCTATCCTCCTTGTATCTGTTGTATTGACACCACGCTCTTTCAGGCATAAGATTATGAATCAGCTTGTATTCCTTTGATCTTATTGCTCTCATGGCGTCATGTGTCTGATCCATTTTGTCTCTTGCAGCGAAAATATACTTTCTGTTTTTTGTACTCTTGTCGAAAAGATTTAAGCCATGTAAGGGGTGGGGTGGTTCTATACCTGCAGCATCAAGTATTGTTTTTGATATATCTATAGTTGATACCATATCATCACGAACCTCTCCGGCTTTGATTTTTCCCGGCCAGCGAATGATGATGGGAACCTTAATCCCGCCATCATAAAGAAACTGTTTCCCCCTGGGCATGCATCTGCCATTGTCACCAATGATAATTACAATGGTATTATCTGCCAATCCTTCCTCTTCCAGTCTATTCAATACTTTTCCAACTTCTCTGTCTACAATCTGTGCTGCCTCCAGTCCATTGGCCCAGTCACGTTTTGCCAGATCAGTTTGAGGATAATAGGGTGGGAGTTCCACATCTTCAATTGAAATAGGTCTTACACTGTCCCTTTTCCATTTACGGTGTGTTCCTGCAAATGTAAGTTGTGCAAAGAACGGTTGATCTGCTTCTCGTTCGCTCCAGTCTTTCCCCTGGTAAACTGCTCTGTCAAGTAAAAAATTTAAGTCAGTTTTTCGCTGAGCCATGAAGCAGGTAAAGTATCCATTATCCTCAAGAAGATGGGTTATTGGTTTGATATCATAAGGCAAAACTTCTTTATTGAATCCTTCCTTATTATCTGTTCTGTGCTGATTTCCACCAATATAGTTTTGATGGAATCCTGTAATCATTGCTGATCTGCTTGGTGAGCATACAGGAGCAGTACTAAATGAATTAGTAAACCGTACACCTTCAGAAGAAACCTTATCTATATTAGGAGTTTCAATTCCTTTTTCCCCATAACAACTTAGTTGGTATCCCCAATCCTCAAGCATTATCCAAACGATGTTTGGTTTTGTATCCGGAATTTTAGTTTTACAGGAGATTCCTGAGATAGCTGCCAGAGAAAATAATAGAATTTTAGAAAAGATTTTAGGTTTCATAGATTTGAATTATGATTTTTTGAATGATTTTTTATTTCAAGTATCAGTTTTGGGATATTTTATATAAAAAATGGTTTTTAATTTAATTCGGAGGCTTAGTAAATAATTGAGATTTTAGTTTCTCTTTCATGTTTCTTTTGCGCTTGCAATATATAATTTCTAGCTGGAATTAGTTCTGATTTTTCGGATTATAATATTGGCATCAGGCTCTTACTTTGTACTTATTTCATGCCTATGGATTTATCTTACTATACTCTTGCTACTTCAAATTCTTCCATAATATGGATCATTATCTTCATTTCAATAGCTATTCCTGGTAGAATGAATGTGAACCGGATAGAATATGAATCAATTTCTTTGAGCAGACTTAGTAGTATTTGTATGATTCCTTATCATATTTAATTATTTGGAATAATTATAAAGAAAAATATGATTGGTTTTATCTTGAAGTTTATATTTTTGATGTTTTATATTATTTAAATATACTTATAAGTTGTAATCTTTCTTTAATCCAATAATAGTTATGCAAGAAGTCAATAGTTTGATAGAGAAAATTAATAATGGCAATAATCCGCTGTTTCAGGAATTATATGGATCAGATACTAGTATTTTAAAGGAGCAGGCAGACAGGTACAAAGCCTTGATGAATGATTTTGTTAAAGTTTATGGAACTGATGAAGTAGATCTGTTTTCATCACCCGGCCGTACTGAAATTGGTGGCAATCATACTGATCATCAGTTAGGGCGCGTGATGGCAGGAGCAGTCAACCTTGACAATATTGCTGTTGCTGCTAAGAACGATTCAAATGTAATAAATATCAAATCGGAAGGTTATCCTGAGTTTCAGGTAGATCTGTCAGACCTTACTATTGATAAAGCTCAATTTTATACATCAGGATCAATTGTTAAAGGAATATGCGCCCGCTTGAAGGAGTTGGGATATAAGATTGGCGGTTTTAATGCCTCAATTGAGGGACGCGTGCCCAAAGGATCCGGATTGAGTTCCTCAGCCTCATTTGAAGTTTTAATCGGGGCTATTATAAGTCACCTGTTTAACGATGGAAAATTAGACCCTGTTGAGAATGCAATTATTGGACAATGGGCAGAGAACAATTACTTTGGAAAGCCATGTGGTTTGATGGATCAAACAGCATGCTCTGTCGGAGGTTTTATTACTATTGATTTTGAAGATCCTTCAAAACCGATCGTAAAAGCATTGGATTTTGATTTCCAAAAATCAGGTTATGCGTTGGTAATAACAGATACAGGAGGAAACCATGCTGATTTGAATGATGAATATGCATCCTTGCCAATTGAAATGAAATCGGTTGCTAAGGAGCTAGGTAAGGAAGTTCTTCGCCAGGTTTCAATGGAAGATGTAGTTGAAGCCATTCCCGGTATTCGCAAGAAAGTTGGTGACCGGGCAATCTTACGTTCTTTCCATTTCCAGCGTGACAATGCACGTGTGCTTGATCAGGTTGCTGCATTGGAAAGCGATGACTTTCAAGGATTCCTGAAGATGGTAATCGAGTCAGGTTATAGTTCATACATGTATAACCAAAATATCTATCCTGTAACAAATGTAGAGGAGCAGGGTGTATCATTGGCACTTGCTTTGAGTGATATGGTGCTGAATGGCAAAGGTGCCTGGAGAGTTCATGGTGGTGGATTTGCAGGTACAATCCAGGCATTTGTTCCTCAAGACCTTGTTGATAAGTATGTTGCAACACTTGAGAGTGTATTTGGAGAAGGAAGTTGTCACAAGTTGTTCATTCGTGCCAAAGGCTCAGTAAAAGTTGATTTATAAAATCATTGTCTTACCAATTTATTTAATAAGCATTTTAAACGATATTCTGGTTAAAAATTAAACAATCAATAATTATGGGAAAATCAAAAGCAAATTTCGTCGTTCCTTTTGCAATTATGTCTTTCTTACTCTTCCTTTTAGGATTTGTAACATGGATCAATAACATATTGGTTCCATTTATGGAAATGCAGTTTAGCATTACACCCAGCCAGTCTCAACTGGTGAGTGCTGCTTTCTTTGGTGCATATATTATTTCAATTCCTGTTGGCGGAGTGGTGAAAAAGATTGGTTATAAAAAGAGTGTGATCATTGGATCCGTTATAACAGGTATTGGTACTGCAATCTTTATTCCTGCCCTTGGAATTGGGTACAATATGGTACTCATGGGTCTTTTTATTACAGCTGTTGGTGTTGTAATACTGCAGGTAGTTGCTAATCCTTATGTGATTGCCCTTGGAACACCTGAAACATCGGCCTCAAGATTAACATTGGCCATGGCTGTGAATTCTGCTGCAGCGGTTTTGGCACCTATTGTAGGTAGTTTTATTATCGAATCAAATAACGGTACAATCTTAGTTCATGAAGATATGGCTAAGCTGATGTTTATGGTCTTGGCCGCTATTTCAATACTCACTGCCATCTTTCTGGTATTCATACATCTTCCTGCTATTGAAGAAGAAGAAGAAGAAGAAGAAACAGGTGATAGCAAAGGAAGGACTGCATGGAGCTATCCTCATCTCATTCTGGGTTTCGTTGCCATTGGTATGTACATGGGCCTGGAAGTAGGAGTTGGAAATTATTTCCTTAAATATGTTGAGTTCAATGTGGCCGGATTAGATGTTTCTTTCGCCACCATTGTATTGGGTTTTTATCCTTTGGGATTCTTTATTGGCCGTATTTTGGGAGCAGGTATCCTGAAAAAGTTTGAGGCATCGAAAGTCCTCCTGGTTAATTCCTTAATTTGTGTTGCTTTGCTTGCAGTATTCTTTATTACTAAAGGAACTGCTTTCTCAATTTGGCCGCTTATCTTACAGGGTCTCTTCCTGTCTATCATGTGGTCGGTATTGTTCGACCTTTCCATGAAGGACATTCCTGCCAGTACTGCAAAACTTGGTTCAGGTATTATCTGTACCGGTGTCGTATTTACTGGTATGTGGATGTGGATCATGGGTAAATTTGTAGAGAGAACTGCTGATGCTACAACCGGAGTTATGGATAACGGTGCAGCATATCTGTTCTTCTTTATTTTCTATGCCTATATTATCTTTTTCGCTCTGAAAGGTGCAAAGGTTAGAAGAAATATAGCAGCTTAATTATCGCTAACTAAAGTGCCTCTCTGAAATGAGGGGCACTTTTTAATTTATATAACAATATGTCAATAGCTTCAGATGTTTTTACATTAAAGAACAGCAATGGTGTTGAGGTAACATTTATTGCCAGTGGTGGTCAGATAACCTCTATTAAAGTACCCAATGCTGCAGGAGAATTCGCAGATATAGTAATTGGATATGATACTGTCGAACAGGCATTGGCCGGAGATGGTTATTTTGGTGCCCTGTGTGGCAGGTATGCTAACAGGATTGTGGGTGGACAGTTTTCTGTTGATGGACAGGATTACCAGTTGGATATTAATAATGGTCCTAACCACCTGCATGGTGGCATCGATGGTTTTAACAGCCGGATATGGGAAGTGGAATCTGTTGCTTCAGATAATTCCTCCAAGGCTTACAAATTGTCATTGCTGAGTCCGGATGGTGATCAAAAATACCCGGGGGAGTTACGTATTGAAGTTATTTACAGGCTTACTGAAGACAATGAATTCTTTATTGAATATATAGCAGAGACTACTAAAACAACCATTATTAACCTTACCTCTCATGCATACTTCAATCTGAAGGGAGCAGGTACAGGTACGATTGAAAATCACAAGCTGCAAATTAATGCCTCCGGGTTTACACCAATTTCTGGTGAGATTGAAACTGTTACAGGGGAGATTATCCCTGTTGCCGGATCTGCAATGGATTTTTCCTCTTCAAAAGCAATTGGGACTACCTGCAATAGCAATGATGAGCAGGTAAAACTGGTAGATGGTATAGACCATAATTTTGTAATAGACGATTATGATGGATCATTGCGACTGGCTGCTGTGCTTTCTGATCCTGTTTCTGGCCGTAATTTGAAAGTATTTACAGATCAGCCTGGTATACAGATATATACTGGCAGTCATTTTGATAGTTCTGAAACAGGAAAATTGGGAGCTCCTATAATTAAATGGGCTGGATTGGCAATGGAAACACAAATATTTCCTGATTCTCCCAACAAAGAGCACTTCCCGAATGCTGTATTGAGGCCGGGAGAAACGTATAAGCATACTTGTGTTTATCAATTTGGATATTGAGGTGATATTGTATCTGGTTTAAGATGATCCCTAAATAGATTTTATGTCTATCTTTGGAATGAGATATAATTAATTCAATGGAAAGACGATTAGTATTATTTCTACTTTTTCAGTTTTTATTTTTCAGTTTGCAAGCCCAGTATCCTGTGCAGGAAATAAGGAGCAGGATTGACTCTGTAGAGATAGAAGATGGGAGATATGCAGAAGGGGAACTTCAAGGTCCATGGAGTTTTACAACTACTTTTGGTAGTTCTTTCGGGTTCTCTCCATATATGGGATCTGCCATGAGTATGTTTATTGCTCCGCAGGCACGATATTCAGTCACTAAGGGTCTCACATTTCATGGAGGGATTGTTGCATCACAGTTTTTTCCAACACCAGGGATAGGTAATTCAGAGTTTTCATCATCTTTCTATTATCCGAATTTATCAGCATTTGTAGCTGCCTCATACAGGCTTACAAGCGGTCTGCTTATTTATGGAACAGGAGTAAAGAGCTTGATAAATCCTGGAATGCCTGGCTCAAACGCCAATTTTGCTATGGATGATTTTTCAATAGGCGCAGCTTATAGTATTGGAAATTTCACCATTGGAGCATCTTTCCACAGTGGCAATACAAATCCCTATCGTGCATCTCCATTCAATTCGGGAAGAGGGATGTATAATTCACCTTTTTACTGGTAGAGAATTATGATAGTTCTCCTGATTTCTCTTGCACCTGTACTTATCATCTTATTTTATGTCTATTTCCGTGACAAATATGAAAAGGAACCAATTAGTTTACTGTTTAAGGCTATATTGGCAGGAGCAATTATTGTAATTCCTGTTATTATTGTAGAGAGGATTATTGGAGCATTTCAACCTCAACTCAGTCAGTTATTGGAGGCAGGATATACCGCATTTCTGGTTGCCGCTTTTACAGAAGAATCTTTTAAATACCTGGCACTGTTTTTATTGATCTGGAAGAGTCCTCATTTTAATGAGAAATTTGATGGGATTGTCTATGCCGTATTTATATCTCTTGGATTTGCAGCTGTTGAGAATGTAATGTACGTAGTACAGGGCGGGATGTCAACCGGATTGATCAGATCTTTTACTGCTGTTCCTGCACATGCCCTTTTTGGTGTGATGATGGGGTATTATTTTGGAATTGCGCATATGTACCCCGAACTAAAAAAGCCCTATCTGTGGAGGGCTATCCTGGTACCATTTATGCTACACGGAATCTACGATTTTCTGCTCATGTCGAATTTACCCATTCTACTTCTTGCATTCATCCCATATATGCTTTACCTCTATTTTGCAGGTTTCAGAAAGATGAAGATCACATCAGATGCATCGATATTCAGAGATGAGGAAGAGTAGGGCAGAACCATGGGATTGCTTAATATTCTGAATATCGAACCCTCCGATTCAGAAGCTATGCTTGACAGGGTAGTCCAATAGATTAGTTCAGCACACAACGAACAGAAAATCCTGACTCCTTGTTCCATGGGAATATGGACAGAACGGAATTATCGTAATACATACCCCGGCCAATTGCCATATTCTCTGGAGAAATTTCGTTTTCAGCAGAACTCCACCAGACACCATTCCTTCCTTCATTTTCGTAGACCCCGTTGATTTTACGATATCCACCCGGAAAAGCAGAAAATCCACTTTCATTTGTGGCCCCAGTATTAGGAGTGAACCAAATATTTGTACCTGCTTCTTTTAACTTTCCTCCTGCAGCTTGCTCACCACCAAGATAGATATATAGTTCCTGCCATTCTGTTTCACTTGGAAGGTGCCATCCGGAAGGACATATACCCTGTATTCCGCTGGGATTCTCATCACTGCTTACAGCTCCGTTCATAGCTGCTGACCATGTATACAAAGCTCCATAAACAGCACCATAAGATGCATCATTATTATAGACGCAGTAAGCTTTATCCAAAGGACTTAATTCTGCCCATGCTGTAGCACTTTTAAGAAACTGGATTAATGTTCCGTCAGAATAATGAGTGACTTTCAGATTCTCAGCCATCCATTGCTGATTTCCAATTTGAATTGTTTTGTAATTATTGTCATCAATATCAATAAGCGGATCAATCCAGGCCTGAAAACTAATTTCTTCTCCAAAAGCAGTCCCTTCTGAGTTGGTAGCGAAGGCTTTAATGAAATATACAACTCCGGAAGTAAGTCCTGATTGGTTTTTTGAAAAATTTCCTGTTCCGCTGCCAGCCTGAAGTTTAGTGCCAGTAGTTTCAGGACTTTCAGAAGTACTGAACCAAAAGCCCCTTTCAGTAACTTCTGCTCCCCCGTCAGCTATCACATTTCCATTCAATGTTGCTGATGTTTCGGTTAATTCTGACACAGAATTAGTAGTGACACTTGCTGTGTCGATGGCAAGAGTGCTGAAGCTTTTTTCATCCCCATATGAACTTCCTGCATTATTTGTTACGTATGCTTTGACATAATACAGAGTTCCCGGAGAGAGATATGATAAGCTTGTAGAGAAATCTCCAATGCCACTGCCAATTTGTAGTTTTGTTCCGTTTTGTTCAGGACCTGAGCTTGTTCCATACCATATTCCTCGTTCACTTTCTTTCGCACCACCTTCTTCTGTCACATTTCCACCCACAGTAGCAGAAACATAAGAAATATCTGTGATATCACTGGTGGTAACCAAAGGCAATCCATACCCCAATGTTGTAAATATTATCTGCTCACCGTAATATTCTCCCAAACTATTTTGAGCAAATGCTCTTACATAATAAATCGTATTGTGAGTTAGTCCTCTTAGCTCAGTGCTTATGGATTTTGGTGTGGATACAAGTCCGAATTTTATTGTTAAATCTTGTATCGTTGGATTCTCAGTTAAGGAATAACAAAATCCATGTTGGTCAATGCCATCTTCTCCGACATCAATTACTTCTCCTCCCAGCAATCCGGATGTATAGTTTATCTCAGTTACTTCATATGTTGTCACACGAATTTCCCTTTCAAATTTTTGACAAGTTTGAAGAGCCATTAGCATTATCACAAGACCAATAAAGATGTATTTAATCTTGTTTGGAAATATTATGCCTGAGCATTTAATCATAGTGAACAATTAATAATTTACTTCTGTTTTTTATCATAAGTTGAACTATTAGCTTTTATTCATTTATAATTAGAAATTATATTTGAAAGCCAGTGTTGGAGTGATAACTTCATTGTGAAATGCAGGCTCTATTGAGAAATTATCTGTCCAATTATTACTTATACCTTTTTTAAGATCTTTAGTGCCTGCCATTGTCCACACAAAATCGACCACCCAAATTCCCAGGGCAGAAAGGAGAAATGTATTTGATATAGTTATCTGATTATTTGCCGTATTGAAATAATCCTCTCTTTCCTGAAGGTCTGTTGATTGTTGATAGTTGCTAAAGTTTTTATTGGCAATACCATAAAACACCAGGGAAGTAGCAATACAACTATAAGCTGTCGCTCCCCTTATCCAATGGGGTTCTCCTTTGTTTAAACGAGACATTCCCAGCCCCGGAAACAGAAGAGATGATAAAACTACATTGCTGCGATTTATATTTGATTTGTTTATTAGGTTTTCATTTCCCATATCTGTGTTATCGTCTTGCTGAACAATCACTTCCTTAGCTTTTTCAGATCCCATTACTTCAGCTCTGACTTTAAAGGAAAGTCTGGTATCCTTATAGATACTATCATATGTGAGATCCCATCTTATCTCTTTCCCCGATCCTCCGCTAATATTTTCTCCTATATCACCTTTCAATGAATTGGCACTAATTAGATCACCGCTTGAATCTTTGATTTCAAGTGAAATCTTGAATTTATCTGTTTGATTGCTATTTAGAATATCATAGAATATAGTAATAGTATTATCTTTAAGCTGCACCTTAGGTTTGGAGATCTCAACCATTGTTTGCGCATCGCAAGCAGCATAGGAAAAGAAGAGCGCAATGCTGAAAACGAATAAAAATATCTTTTTCATCTGGAGAGTTTTTCCTGAAATCTTAAGGCTAAGATAATAGTATTTTTTTTTAAAAGCCTTTCCTCTATCTTGCGATTCAATTAATAGTAAGAATAAATATGAAAAAAATAGTTCTTTTTCTAGCGATTAATTTATTGGTTGCTAGTTCTTTTGCGCAAAAAGTAAGGTTTATAAAGAATGCTACAGATAGCCTGGCTTATGCTATTGGCGTAAGCATGTACCAGGGAGTAAGTAAATTGAATGTTGATCTCGGGCTGAAACTGATTTATCATGGTCTGAAGGCTGCAGACAAGGAGAAAGCTTTTTTTACTTCAGATGAAGCAAACGAGTTTATCAGAGATTATATGACAAAGCTGGAAGAGAGGCTTGTTCTTGAAAACAAGGAGAGTGGAGTGAAATTTCTTGAGGAGAACAAATCGGCTGAAGGAATAGTTGTTACTGAGAGTGGTTTGCAATACAGGATCATTGAGCAGGGTGAGGGGCCTTTGCCTGCAAGGGAAGATAGGGTGAAGGTTCACTATTCCGGATTTCTACTGGACGGAACCTCATTTGATTCTTCAAAGGAGAGGGGTGAACCTGCAGTTTTTGGTGTTACCCAGGTAATTAAGGGATGGACAGAAGTGCTGCTACTTATGCGGGTTGGATCAAATTATGAGGTCTTCATTCCATCTGAATTGGCCTACGGTGACAGGTCAACAGGAGAGCATATTAAGCCTGGTTCTGTATTGGTTTTTGAAATAGAACTGCTTGAGATAATGGAGAAATGATGCAAATTCAGGAACTGAGACTTATGATGCTCTTGTGCTTTGTATTGATAATTGAAGATGAGGTGGAGTTCCATTATTGTGAATTATGACAAACAGACCTATACTTGAGGAGGTCTATTCATTTTTTCCTATTTTTGTACCCAAATAAAAAAATAACATTAATGAAAAAAGCAGAAATACACACAGATAAAGGTGTCATGCATGTAGAGTTTTACGATAAAGATGCTCCAAACACAGTTGACAATTTCGTCAAATTAGCCAAGTCAGGTTTTTATGATGGCTTAAATTTTCACCGTGTCCTCCCCGATTTTGTTATTCAGGGTGGTTGTCCTGATGGAACTGGAGCCGGCGGACCGGGTTACAGCATCGACTGTGAACTTGATGGTGACAATCAGTACCACGACAGGGGAGTTCTTTCCATGGCACATGCAGGAAGAAATACTGGCGGATCACAGTTCTTTGTTTGTCACTCAAGAAACAATACAAGTCATCTCGACCGCGTTCATACCTGCTTTGGTAAAGTAGTTGAAGGACTTGAGGTTATCGATGCTATAAGTCAGGGCGATGGAATTGAAAAAATTGTTATGACTGAGGAGTAAAGAATAGAATAACGATATTTACTATAAGTCCGGTGTATCATGCACCGGATTTTTTTTGCTTT
>JAUUZQ010000099.1 GCA_030589895.1 Bacteroidales bacterium | reverse complement strand
TTACTTCACCGATCTCACCGTTATGCAAGCACTCAATTACCAGGTTGGTATCGTTACCTGATGCTCCCTCATTTCCCATTTGTGTGGCCACCTTGTGCTTTGCAGCAAGATTTGTCATCAATCTGGACTCATAAACTGTATGTGTAAGGGGTTTTTGCAGATACACATGTTTTCCCATAGTCATGGCATGACCCGCAGTTACAGCGTGCGTATGATCGGCAGTTGCAATGACCACTGCATCAAAAGATTTACCTATCTCGTCATACATCACTCTCCAGTCTGTAAATTTTTGTGCTTTTGGCCAGTGATCAAACACCTTCTTACTATATTTCCAATCAACATCACAGAGGGCAACGATATTCTCAGAAGCCATATTCTTCAGGTTGGTAAAGCCTTTTCCGCCTACGCCAATCCCGGCAATATTTAATTTATCACTTGGTGCCTTGTGCCCAAGTCCGGCGATTACATTGCTTGGCAAGATTGTAATACCTGCTACTGTTGCAGCCGAAGTCGCAATAAATTTGCGTCGATTGAGCTGGCTTGGTGATTGATCAGACTTTTTCATATCAGATAGTTATTTAAAATAATGAAGGTAAGATACGAAAAGACGACAAAAAGCTACTAACGTACCCTAATAACTTTGTCACTCATTGAAGAAAGCTCTCCAATTGAAATCCCCGCTATTCCTCTGGCTTCAAATATCCTCTTCACTTCTTCAACTGCACTCTCTTCAACTGCCACCAATAATCCACCACTGGTTTGAGGATCACACAATACTGAGCGCCAATCATGATTGTCCAGTGAAACTTTTTCCTTCACACTATTCCAGTTTGTAGTTGTTGCACCTGGCATGCTACCCTGGTCAATATATTCCTGAATACAATCAATCTTTGGGATCTTCTCATATTCAACAGATGCTGAGAGTCCGCTTCCTTCACACATCTCCGCCAGGTGTCCCAATAATCCAAACCCCGTTACATCAGTCATTGCCTTTACACCTTCAATACAGGACAACTCTCTTCCCACACTATTCAATCGTGCCATTATTTCGGGAGCAATTAACGCATGCTCCTCCTTTAAAATTCCCCTTTTTTGCGCAGTTGTCAGAACTCCAACACCAAGTGGTTTGCTAAGATATAAGTGGCAACCCTCAGTGGCTGTGTCATTGCGTTTCAGATGTTTGATATCAACTCTGCCTGTAACTGCTAATCCGAAGATAGGTTCAGGACTATCGATACTATGTCCTCCGGCAATGGAAATTCCAGCCTCCTTACAAGCCTCTCTACCCCCATCCATCACCACAGCGGCAATATCGGGCGACAGCTTATCCATTGGCCAACCTAAAATTGCAATGGCAACCAGGGGAGTTCCCCCCATTGCATAAATATCACTGATTGCATTTGCTGCTGCGACCTTTCCAAATGTAAAGGGATCATCCACTATCGGCATGAAAAAATCCGTGGTGCTAATAACTGCAGTCCCATCACCCAGATCATATGCTGTTGCATCATCCCTGCTCGAATTTCCAACTATAAGTCGTTTATCTTCTGCAACTTTTATATCACTGGCTAAAACTTTGCTTAAATCGTCCGGTGATATCTTACATCCACATCCTGAACCGTGACTATATTGTGTCAATTTAATCTCTTGCATTTATACTTTCCTCAATTTCAAATTAAACTGTCTCTTCTCAAGACTCATTGTATAACGATATTAAAATAATAACAAGACGTAGCATGCTACGTCTCTACAAACGCTCCGCATTATCTATAGATGAAATAACCATTCTTGCATTCTTAACCTCATCGATAGAATCTGATTCTATCACAATAACATTTTTCTGATCTCTGCGATTCAATCCTTTCAGATAAAATTTATCATAGTAATCCAGTGTTATCAATGCCGTTTCATAATAATTTCCCTCCTCCAGGTATTGAAGAGCTTCGGAAGTACGCAAGCCCCCAAGCCTTTTGGAGATTCTCTCTATTGAATGAGCCAGTCTGTTCTTTTCACATGCAGCGTATTCTTCTACCAGGATTTTAGCCCTTTGCTCCTTTGGCATATTTAAAAAACAGACCTTACTCTCTCTCATGCGCGAAAAAAAATTTTCCGGTATATTTACACTTCCGATATTGCTGCTTTCATCTTCTACCCATACCGGTATGGAAAGATCCATCTTCTTCCATTCCCAAAAAAGCAAATTAGAAAAGTGCTCAGTAGTTGGTTGCTTATCCTGTCCTATTCCTCCAAATGCCGATCCTTTATGATTCGCCAATCCTTCGAGATCAATTACCTGATGTCCTTTTTGCGAAAGATGCTCAAGGATCCTGGTTTTCCCACTGCCGGTATATCCACCAAGAACATAGATGGTTGAAGTCATGTCAAATGACTCCAGGGCATATTTTCGGTAAGCTTTATATCCACCTTCAATAACCAAAACCCTTTTGATTCCATTGGCATGAATGTGCTCTGCGAAAGCCTTACTTCTCATGCCTCCTCTCCAACAATAAACCGCAAGCTCCCCATCAGCTTCAAGCTTTTTAGCTTCAGCCACATAGTGATCGAGCTTTGGAGTCACATATTTATAACCCAGTTTCATCGCCTGTTCCTGTGTTTGCTGCTTATATACAGTACCAACATGAGCCCGTTCTTCATTGGAAAAGAGCGGAATATTAACAGCACCAGGGATGTGCCCGGCTTCAAATTCAGCAGGTGTACGAACATCAGTCAGGGCGATAGTCTCTGAGATATTCAAATACTCTTCTATTGTAATACGTCTGATCATAATGTTAAATTCAGCTATGCGAGCGAAATTCTATTTTTCAGTAAGCCTGTATACAACATCCCGCTCATGCAGATAATGAAGCAGGTACTCAAAATTATCTTTATCTGAACCAATTTTTTCAGGAGCTATTACTCCTCTTTCTGTAATACGTCCATTCATGATCATGTTCGCCACAGCTGTGCAGGTATATCCGGTAGTTCTTGCCATGGAAAAAGTATCTGTAACCGGATCATATTCATCAAAAAGATCGTAAACATACGATTTATCGATGCCATCCAGCCTGCCTTCAATTGTAACCCGCATTATGGTGAATTCTTTTTCTCCTTTATCAAGTTTCCATTTAGGAAATAATAATCTGGATGTTAAATCAATAGGCCGGATCAGCTTTCCATTAACTTCAATCCCATCATAGGAAAAGAATCCCAGATCACGGAGTGCCTTCACATACTTAATAGTACCGGGATATCGCAATGTTTTCTCGACCATATTGGGTATATGAGGCATGGTTTGAAGCAGAGAACGCAATCCATCCGAATTCCACTCTTCCAGCGTACCTACTTCATCAAATTCCACTAATTCAGCATCCGAAAGGGCGGGCTTCTCAACCATCACTCCATTCTGCATGAACCGGGCAGGTCTTACATATTCTTCAATACAATCGATGGGTGACCATGAAGACTTATATTCCATTGGCCACTCGCGTCTGACAGGTAATCCGCCCACAATGCATTTGTAGGAAATCACTTCCATCATTTGCTCATGGTATCCCAGTATGGTATTGCACATCCCGGGTGCAACTCCCATATCGGCTACCACTGTTACGCCTTTCTCCTTTGCAAGCTCACTCAGATCAAGATAATTCTCAGGACAAAATGAGATATCCACCATATTCTTCCCACAATGAATAACCTGTTCCATGATCTGGTATCCAATAGCCCCGGGAGCAGCCCCAATCACAAGGTCCTTATCCTTCACCAGTTCAGCAAGTATCTTGTTGTCAGTTAGATTAGCAGTACCTATATCAATACCATATTGCGCCTTCAATGAGCTCAGCACCTTGGGATCCAGGTCAACTGAAGTTACCTCATAGCCCGATTTCTTAAGATCAATGGCAATCGAGCTTCCTACTAACCCGGCTCCGATAACTAATATTTTCTTTGACATTTTCAGCTAGATTTTTTTTCATAACAGGATAACAGTAATTATTTAGAAAGAAGAATTGAGAGAGATAAGCATAATCAAACACAGCTCACTTTGAGCTCTTCACCACATCCACAATCCTGCTTATATGCTCAGGTGTGGTCCCACAACAACCGCCCACAATATTTGCCCCCACAGCTATAAGCTCCCTGATCTGGACTGACATTTCAACAGGTGTTTCGGGGAAGAAGGAGATTCCTTCACGCAATACCGGCATGCCTGCGTTAGCATGAACAAGGACCGGTATATCCGAATTCACCTTTCTGATCTCTTTAACAATATCAATCATCCCTGCTGTACCGTTTCCACAATTGGCACCAATAATATCAGCCCCTTCAGCCAATAGCATATCCACAGTTTCTGCCGGTGAAGTGCCCATCATTGTTCTGTATTCATTTGCCGGGGTCAGACTAAATGTGAAGGTGCAAATTACTTCCTTATCAGTAACTGATTTTGCAGCCCTCATGGCCACCCGCGCCTCATCCATATCCGACATGGTTTCAATGATAATTCCATCAGCTCCACCATCGATAAGTCCCTTCATCTGCTTCACAAATCCATCAAACATATCCTGTTCACTTACCTCCCCCATCATCAATATTTTTCCAGTTGGACCTACTGAACCAAAGACTAAAACGTCATTTCCGGCTGCCCGTTTTGAAATCTCTGCAGCGGCCTTATTTATTTCATATACCTTTTCTTCAAGTCCATAAGGAGCCAGTTTAAACGGACTGCCTCCAAAACTATTGGTCAGGATCATATCTGCACCGGCCTTCACATAGCTAGAAGCTACATCATATATATCATCTGGTCGGGTGAGGTTCCACTCTTCAGGAGATTCCTCAGCTGTTAATCCCTTTTGATGTATAAAAGTCCCCCAGGCACCATCAGATACCAGGGTTCCTTTTTCTAATATTCTATCTTTGATTTTACTCATATTATTCAATTGAGAGCCCTCTTACAAAGAATCCAGATACTCAGATGCTTCCTGTGGATATAAAGAGAAGAAATCTGCGCCAATTTTATCACAATATTCCAGGGTTACAGGTGCTCCGCCAATGAGAATTTTATTCTCCGGGAACCTGCTTCTGATATCACTTACAATAGATTCCATATTTACCATTGTGGTAGTAATCAGGGCAGATAATCCAACTGCAGCATTTGGATTTTCCTCAATAGCCTTAATGAATTTATCCGATGAAACATCTGTTCCCAAATCAATGACCTCCCATCCTGATCCTTCAATGATTGCTTTCACCAGGTTTTTACCTATATCATGCAAATCACCTTTTACTGTTCCAATTATAAATGTCCCCTTCCGCTCCAGATCACCGGCATCGAAATATGGCTTTAAAAGCGCCAGGCATCCATTCATGGCTCTGGCCGCCAACAGAAGATGTGGTACGAAGGCTTTCCCTTCACCATAGAGATCCCCAATTCTTTTCATTCCAGGTATAAGACCCTTACTTAAAATATCATCGGGAGATACTTCCAAATCCAGCAATTGCTGTGTTATTTCACTTGCACCAATCATCCCTTTCATATCCGGAGGAGTGGGTGTAGCTTGATCTGCTTTGCCTTTTTCAACACAAACTGAAAGTTTTTGCAATAGTTCTTCTTTCTGCATAATTATTTTAATAATAGGGTAAAAATAAATAAATATTTCAATTTTATCTTACAGACTATCATCTCTTCATTATTAATTTTCTTTGATAAATGAACCGCTAACGACACAGCGAAGCTAAACATTCATTCCCTTGATTAATACACAAGCATCAACAATGAATAATATCTTCATAAATTCAGTTTAAAATTTAAAATTCCTCCCCGAAAAAAACTTTTACTAAATTTACTCAGATAAAGAGTACATAATAGTGGCTTCAGAAAATATAAATACGACTACAGAAGTAATTCATATTAAGAATATGATATGTAGTTGTTGTAAGATATTTTTAAAGGAGAAACTGGAAGAAACAAACATCTTTGTCCACGAATTGACCCTTGGAAAAGCACGCATCACTTATGATCAAAATGCAATTAGTCAGGATGACATCAGGAATCTCCTTCAAAAATATGGATTCGACCTTCTTATTAATAAAGAAGAAAAGTTAGTCTCTCAGATTAAGATTGCCGTCATTGAGCTTGTACATCATTTGAACAATGTAAACTCTATCGTCCGTAAATCAGATTATATCGTTGAAAAACTTGGATTTAGCTACCAATATTTATCCAAGACCTTTTCTGAAAATGAACATATTACACTTGAAAAATATGTAATAAATCAAAAAATTGAACGAATCAAGCATATGATCGATAGCGATGAATATTCCCTGAGCGAGATCGCCTATATGATGGACTACTCCAGCGTACAGTACCTCTCCAACCAGTTTAAGAAGATCACGGGGATTACTGTATCACAATATAAAATGGGGAGTGAAGTGGAGAAGAAATCAATTGATGAGATATGAATAAAAAGAGTAGGATATTTTACCGCAGAGTTAATTGGGAGTCGTTGGCACTTTTCGCAGAGTTTCGCAGAGTTTTGATACCGCATTATGTGTCTAGGGAGTTTTGATACCGCATTACGGGCCTAGGGAGTTTTGATACCACATTATGTGTCTAGGGAGTTTTGATATTTAAAGAAATAAATCTCCTTCCTAACTTAAAAAACTCTGCGAAACTCTGCGCATAAGCAAAGCGACTCCCAATTAACTCTGCGGTAAAATTTCCTCCACTTTCACTTTCTTTTCTTATTTCCCGAATAAAAAATTACACAATAAAATTCGAATTTTGTAACAATTCTTTGCGCACAATACCTCAAATTTGTATCATTAAAAATCTGTAGTTATGAAACATCTATAATATAATGAGGACTTGCGCATAAGTATGACTAATTCGTGGATGTTCCATGTGGCCTATAAAAATCAATAAAAGACAGATGAAATTAAAAGAAAATATTGCAGTAAGTGAATCCGGATTCCTGTTCGATCCAAATTCAGGAGAATCGTTTTCAGTAAACAGCTCAGGAAAAGAGATTTTAAAATTGGTCTCTGAAGGAAACGAAACAGAATCAATTGAGAAAATTATTATGGGAAAATATGAAATCGAATCATCTGCATTCAATAGATATATGGATGATTTTGCCCATACACTTCGCCGTTTTAATCTGATAGAAACTGAAGAAGATGAATAAAATCAACTTAACAATTGCAGTAACAGGATTAAACAATACGGATAATCCCGGACCTGGAATTCCTGTTGTAAGAGGAATAAGAGAGTCTGAAAGATTCAATGTAAGAATCATTGGACTTGCCTATGAGAATCTTGAGCCTGGAATTTATATGGATGGAGCCATTGATAAAACGTATCTGATTCCCTATCCATCTGTTGGGCAGGAAGCCTATATGAACAGGATACTTGAAATACATAAGAAAGATCCTATCGATCTTATTATTCCAAACCTCGACTCGGAGCTTTTTACGTTTATGAAATCCGCCAGACTTCTGTCGGAAAATAAAATCTCCACCTATCTGCCAACATTTGAGCAATTAGAAGAGCGACAGAAGGATAAGCTTGAAGAGTTTGGAGGAAAATACAAAATAAAAGTTCCTCATAGTAAATCAATTGCCTCAATTAATGATGTACCTGATCTTTCTGACGAATTTGAGTATCCCTTACTTGTAAAAGGAAAATTTTATGATGCACACATCGCTTATAATCCAGAACAGGTTATAAATCATTTTAATAAGATCAGCGCCAAATGGGGTGTCCCTGTTATTATCCAGGAATTTATCCGGGGTACAGAGGTTAATGTGGTGGCATTGGGTGATGGAAACGGCACAACAGTTGCTGCAATTCCTATGCGGAAACAGTATATCACTGATAAAGGGAAAGCGTGGAGCGGAGTTACGCTTGGGGATAAAAAACTACTTAAAATTACATATGATCTTATCAGCGAAAGCAAGTGGAAAGGCGGTATGGAGCTGGAAATGATCAAAACCAATGAAAACGAATATTTCCTTATAGAGATCAATCCGCGAATTCCCGCATGGGTTTATCTGGCTGTTGGTGCCGGACAAAACATCCCGGAAGCACTTGTTTTACTGGCAATGGGTGAAGAAGTAGAGCCAATGACAGACTATGAAGTTGGCAAAATGTTTATTCGATACTCTTATGATCTGATTGGAAATATGAGCGATTTTGAAAAACTCTCGATTACCGGTGAACTTTAAAATCTAATATCATGAAAAAAACACTTCTAATTATTGTTATTGCAATCATGAGCCTCAGCGTTGAAGCTCAGCTTGATTTAGAACAGACCTACCATTTTTCAGGGACCCAGATTGAAATAGAAGAAAACGTGTTTAAGTATTTTGTAATGGATGTTCCGCTTAAACAATGTCGTATCTACAATGAGGACCACTCGATCTATAAAACCATAAACCTGTCGGTCCCAAGCGGATACTACCTCCATGATGTCAAATTTGTAACAAAACACCTGTTCAACAACGATGATTATGTTGAATTGCTGTATATCTATAGCAAATCCCAGATAGTAAATGCCAACTTAGTCTATTCATATGGCCTGAGGGTTGTAAATGAGCTGGGGACTGTCTTACTTAATCTTACAGACGGAGGTCATGCTGAATTAAAGGAAGGCTCCACTACGAAGAAGCTTCTCACATATCAGTATATATATTATGAAGGATATTATCTGGTCTATACCAATGTTTATACTATTGGTGGAGGCACCAAATCAGCATCTGCGATTGTTGACAATGAAATTAATCTATACCCCAACCCTGCTTCAGAAAATATCACTGTTACATTTAGCCCCTGGGAACAGATTAACGAGGGACAGATGATGATCACGGATATGTCGGGTAGAATTGTAAGCAGAGAGCCAATATTACCCGGATCACATCAAAAAAGAATAGAAACCAGTCAGTTTAGCTCGGGAGTTTATGTATTATCTATACTCTCAAACAAAAAAATTATTACTTCAGAAAAATTCGAAATAAAATAGAAGAGTGATGGAAAAGCCAAAATTTGAAAGACCGCTCATCAATAGAATAAATGCGGGTGTACCCGATAAATTCGGGATGAAAACAAATGTACAACCAATCAGTGAGATCGATGATAACACAGTAAACAATTTACTCAGTAAATTTGGATCTCCCTTATATATTTTGTCTGAAAACAAAATCAGAAACACCTTCCAGGATGCACTTTCTGCTTTTAAAACAAGGTATCCGAAGGTGCAATTTGCATGGTCCTATAAAACCAATTATCTGAACGCAGTATGCAATGTATTTCACCAGGAAGGATCCTGGGCTGAAGTTGTTTCAGGCTTTGAATATGATAAAGCTATAGCAAATGGTGTACCGGGAAACAAAATAATCTTTAATGGTCCTGATAAATCAACAGATGACCTCGAAAAAGCAATTCAAAATGGCTCACTGATCCATATGGACCATTTTGATGAGCTGTATGAGATAATCAGAATAACAGGAGAGCAAAAGCTTACAGCAAAAGTTGCGATCCGAATCAATATGGATACCGGAATATATCCCAAATGGGATCGCTTTGGCTTCAACCTGGAAAATGGAGAAGCATGGTCTGCCATCAATAAAATAATGGCAGCTGAGCTTTTAGAGCTAAACGGTTTGCACACTCATATTGGTACTTATATCATGACTCCGGGAGCATATGGTGTAGCTGCCGGCAAACTTGCGGATTTTGCAGTTCGAATTGAAAGAAAATTCAACCACACAATAAAATATATTGATATGGGAGGTGGTTTTGCCTCAAAAAACACACTGAAAGGTGCGTATCTTCCCGGATCAGACACTTGTCCTTCTTTCGACGATTACGCAGAGGCCATAACTGATGCCCTGGTCAACTCAGATATTCAGCCGGATAAAATGCCCACCCTCTTCCTCGAAACCGGCAGAGCGCTGATCGATGATGCAGGATATTTGCTTGGTACAGTTCTTGCGAACAAAAGACTGGCAGATGGCAGAAGGTCACTGGTGATTGATATCGGAATTAATATGCTCTTCACATCATTTTGGTATGAACATAGCATAGTCCCGGCACAGGACCATCAGCAAGACACAGAAGACACAACAATTTATGGACCGCTCTGTATGAATATTGATGTAATAAGAAGTGCAGTACAGTTTCCTCTACTTGAAAAGAACGATCAGGTTGTTATTCCCCGCATCGGCGCATACAATATGACACAATGGTTGCAGTTTATTACATACAGACCAAAAGTAGTAATGATCGACAATGAAAATAACCCGCATATAATTAGGGAGAATGAGGATTTTGAATCGATGAATCTACATGATAGAATGCCTGAGCACTTATCAAAAATCGGAATGTAACATACGATTTATCCTGACATAAATTTTAGTAAATATGAATTGGAAAGGTTTCAATAAAGAAAATAGCGAATACTTTGTGTCCAGCCTGTTTAACAGCTATTCCCAAATTTTCTTTTCAACCCACAGGCCGTTTTCAATACTCATAATAATTGTTTCTTTTTTCGATATATACGCAGGTTTGTCGGGAGCTATTGCCGTGTTGATTACGTCAACAGCTGCTTTTGCTTTGAATTATGACAAACCAATGATCGCCAAAGGTTTTTATGGCTTCAATGGGCTATTGGTGGGCCTGGGTTTAGGCATATACTATAGTTTTGGCTGGCCCTTGCTATTTATGCTTGTCCTGGCATCGCTATTTACATTTTTCATTTCCGTTTCACTACAGGGAGTAATAGGGAAGTATAATCTTCCTTACCTAAGCATCCCGTTTCTATTTGCCCTTTGGACATTTATGCTGGCCACAAAGAACTTTGAGGCATTGGGCATTAGTGAAAGAGGCATTTATACCCTGAATGAATTGTACAGCCTGGGGGGGAATCGACTGGTTCACCTACACGAATACATTCAGGCAATTGAGATTCCAAATGTCCTCCGTGTCTATTTTATTTCACTGAGCGCCATACTGTTTCAATACAATATTCTTGCGGGCTTTATCATTGCATTAGGTCTTTTATTATACAGCAGAATAGCATTTTCACTCTCTCTCATAGGTTTTTTGGTAGCTTACTTCTTCTACCAGTTTATTGGAGCTAATATCAGTGTGATTGACTATAGCTATATAGGATTTAACTATATTCTGACTGCCATTGCGCTGGGTGGATTTTTCCTGATACCATCAGCAAGGGCATATTTGTGGATGGTTATTCTGATTCCCCTGGTAGCCATACTTACCATCAGTCTGAATCATCTGTTTATTGAGTTTAAGCTTCCCATATACTCACTACCCTTTAACCTGATTGTACTGCTATTCATCTATAGCCTGAAATTTCGATCCGATTTCTCTTATTCCCTTACGGAGGTATTTTTTCAACACAATTCTCCTGAAAAAAATCTATATGTTTTCCTCAATAACAAAGATCGTTTCAGGTATAAACTGTTCACGCAGATTAAACTCCCCTTTTATGGAACATGGAATGTATCTCAGGGACATAACGGGGAGCATACGCATAAGAATGAATGGAAACATGCATGGGATTTTGTGATCCTGAATAATAAAAACAGTCAATACAAAAACGCAGGGGATTTCCCTGAAGATTATTTCTGTTTTGGCAAACCTGTTATTGCTCCTGAAGAGGGTGTTATTGAAAAGGTGGTAAACAATATAGATGACAATATTATTGGTGAGGTTAATTTGAATAGCAACTGGGGGAATACGATAATTATTAAACATGATGATGAAGTCTATTCAAAATTGAGCCATTTGAAGAAGGGAAGTATAAAAATTACAGAAGGCGAAAAAGTGAAGTTTGGACAGATCATCGCTGAGTGTGGAAATTCCGGCAGATCACCCTATCCTCATCTTCATTTTCAAATCCAGGAGTTTCCCTATATTGGTTCAGCTACCTTAGATTATCCTATCAGCGCATATGTGCTGAATGAAAACAATTCATTCTCATTTCTTTCGCATAAAAAACCAATTAAGGATGATAAGGTTTCAAATATCGAAGCAAATGAATTGCTGAGCAAGGCTTTTCACTTCACCCCGGGACAAATAATCAAATTCAATGTCGAAGGTTATAAAGATATTAAAACGGTATCATGGGAAGTAAAGGTAAATCCTTATAATGAGACCTATCTTCAATGTTCCAGATCAAATGCAATAGCCTATTTTGAGAGCGATGACAATCAGTTTTACTTTACCTATTTTGAAGGAACGAAAAACTGTCTGCTCTATT
>JAUUZQ010000062.1 GCA_030589895.1 Bacteroidales bacterium | reverse complement strand
TTTATGGTCCTGTACCTTACGAAGAAACACTTAAATACAATATTGAACAAAATAATGGCTGGTAGCATATTTAAATTTAAGCATACAAAAATGAAAAATATATTAATTTTTATCATATTAATAATTGTGGTGACTGCATGCGATAATCAGGAACAGGTATTCCCTGATTATGATCAGCAAAACGTTTATTTTCCCTTGCAACTCCCTATAAGAACACTCTCTCTGGGGGAAGACAGGATAGATAACTCGCTTGACAAAGAGTATATATTTGATATTGGAGTCAGCATTGGTGGTATGTATGAAAACAGACAGGATTGGACCGTTGATTTTGTGGTTGATCCTACTTTGACTGATGGTGTATCTAACTTTTTTGGCGATGCTCTTTTCCCTCTTCCAACGGAGTTTTATACACTGAATCCACTAAATACAGCAACAATACCAACAGGCTCATTCAATGGTTTGATACGAGTAGAGCTTACAGAAGCATTTTTCAATGATCCTCTTTCGCCAAGCGGACAATATGTAATTCCACTTTTAATGACAGGTACTTCAGCAGATAGCATTTTATCAGGAAAACCGACTATTCTAGGCGATACAAGTGGAGACAGAAGAAACCCTGATGATTGGAAATCCGGCAAAGCACCCAAGGATTGGGTATTGTATGGCATTAAATATGTTAATGCATATCACGGTCAATATTTGCAAAGGGGCATAGATTTCATTTCCCAGGACGGAGCTCCTTTAGATACAATTGTTTTTCATGAGCTTAATATTGTAAATGATCTGGTAGTCAAAGTCAGAACAAGCAATTTACTTGTTGCAAATACTAATTTTATAGGTAATAAATCTCATCGTACTGATAAATATTCAATGCTGCTTGAGTTTGATAATTCGCAGGGAACTTCGGGATCCATAATAATCAATCCTAATCCGGATGCATCGTATGAAGTTACTGGTACAGGAGAATATTTTGACCTGTCAGAAAGCACCGAAATCTGGACCGAACTTGTGTGGCAATCCATGTATCTTGAGTATTTTTATAATGATGGCACGAAAGATCATCATATTTATGATACACTGGTTTTTAGGGATCGGGGTATAAAATTTGAAGAAAATCTTATTTCTATTAGTAAATAGATTAACATCTTTTCTATGTTTAAAATAATTTATTATTAATCAACCTTTCTTTAACTAAAATTTAAAATTATGAAAAAGAATTTACAAAAACTTAGTATGCTTCTCTTCGTATGCTTTGGACTGATGTCTACGATGTCAGCTCAAAATGTAGTTCAAGTAGCAGCTGGCGACAATGTTATTGGCGATGAAATATTATTCATGGAGGATAATATTATTATCGAGTTAACAACTCCTGGTAGTGAGGGTGTCTACACAGACAGTACTACTTTTAAGATTACAAAATTGGATATCACCATTAGGGCTGCTGCTGGAATGGAAGCTGATAAGCCCATTATCGATGTTGGTATGGATGGTTCAACCTTTATCAAACCTGAAGGAGGGTTTACGCTTGATGGTGTTATAGTGAAAAATGGAAAATATATTATTACTCCAAAACCTTTGACTGCACATGAAACATCAGACTTCAGTATTAGAATAAATAATTGCGATTTTATCGATAATAAAAGGAGCATTATTTATACTAGTGATGGCATGTTATTTCCATTGGATTCAATCTTTGTTACAAATACGACTGTTCAAGCAGACAAGTTCGAAAGAACTGTATTCTATTATAAAAGACCAAATGATGGGCAAACCGATGTAGCTAATTTTAGTTATTTAAAGATGGAAAACTGTCTTATAGTTAACGTTCCAGCAGACGAAAAAGCCATTGAGTTTAGAGTACACAATGATAATACGGTTACTGATCCTGCCTTGCTTCCTAAAGTCATTATAGATCATGTGACGATTTCAAATTGTGATCGCGGAATTAGTGGTAATATGCCGGGAGTTGTTATTATGAATTCCGTTATTGATATGAAAAAGTTTAATGATGATAATTTTACTGCCTTCGATCTGGACTTTGTACCTGTAGGAGCCCCAGATATATCTATTTCGAATTGTATATACACCGGAGAAATGGATGTTATTGATGGTACTGTCATTACTGCTGTTGATTCTGTACAAGCTCAGTTCGTAAATGTTGGAGGGGGAGATTTTTCTTTAGTGGCAGGAACTGCAGGTACCGGTGCAGCAAGTGATGGATTAGATATGGGATACATTGGCGGGATTGTAAAACTTGAACCAAGATTACCAGTGATAGGGGACCCTAGTTTTGAAACAGATACTACATTCACCAAGATTTGGGGTGGTTGGGGAGATTGCGAAATAAATACAGATGCAAATTTTGTTTTCGACGGTGCCGCTTCAGCGAAAATTCTTGATGGAGGTCCTAAACAATGGATAAAAGTGGAGCCATCTGTATGGGGTTCTGAAGTTTCATTAATTGCATGGGCCAAATCAGAGGTGGAGCTTACAGGTAGTTTTCCTACTATGGTTATTCAAGGTTATGATAAAGATGAAAATAGAATTCTTAATAACGAGGGTCATGCCTTTGGTAATATATACACGGACAAATGGATGAAACAAGTACAGAGCGCTATAATACCTGAAGGCACTACAGATATGGTGGTTGGTATGTATACAGGTAAGAGTGCTACTGATCCAGCCCTTTATGTTGATGATTTTCACTTTGTATTTGGAGATTCTTCTGTAGTATACGACTTAATAACAGACGTAGTAGGTACAGGAACTGTTTCACCGGCAGGTACAACTGGTCATTTAGTAGGTGACATAGTTAGCGTTACAGCAACACCTGACAGTGAATGGCATTTTATTGACTGGAGCGGAGCATCAACTAGCACAGAACCAACTATAGAGATTGCTATGCTTGCAGAGACAACTCTGACTGCAAACTTTGGTGAAGGAAATAGTGTGAAAGCGTTTAACTCTAATGATATAAGTGTTTATCCGAATCCTACAAATGGACTGTTATATCTCTCTGTTGGAGATGATATTGTAGGGGCATCTAGCCTTGAAGTATTTGATATTACAGGGAAAGTTGTCTACAGGAATAATAATTTGAACGGACAGAGAAATGTTAATATTGATCTTTCTTCTGCTCCTTCAGGCTTGTATTTCGGAATGCTTAAATCAGACAGTTATGTACATTCATTTAAGATTTTGAAAAATTAATTCATAAGTAGTAGTAGTTTATAGTTAGTAGAGGAGTAGTTACTCTTTAGTTGATGAGAAAAGAAGCCAATGCGGCTTCTTTTCTCTATTTTAAGAGATTACTATGCGAAAAACAAGTGAGCACTGTTTATGATGATTTTGCAATATCCGGGAAACAGTATAGTGTTTCATTCGATGCCTCATCACTTCCAGATGGAATTTATTTTAGGTATTTAAAATGCGGTGAACAGTATTGTACAACAAAAATGATTCTTCTTAAATAGTTATTCTAATTTATAGATCGTTCTTGTATTGTTTTTGAAACTGACTGGGGGTAACGCTTTTTATTTTTCTGAATTGACGATTGAAATTAGAAAGGTTTTCAAAACCGGAATCATAAGCAATTTCAGAAATATGCATTGATCCTTCTGCCAGTAGCTTACATGCATATCCAATTCTGACATTCAATAAATAATCTTTAAACGGCATCAAGTAAGCTTTTTTGAAAGCAGGATAAAATGAAGCATAAGACATATTTGTGAGCTCTAGCAATTCTTGTATTTGAATTTTCTTTTGGAAGTTCTGTAGAATATATTGCATAGCAAAGCGCATTGGTTCATTCTGTTTTAACGAAAGTGTAACACTTGCATTGGGGCTTGCCAGTAAATGATACTCAGTTAGCGATCCCATAATTTCAAAAATGGAAAGTAATGCATAGAACCGTTGAACATCATTCATGTTAAACATTTTGTGCAGAATTGAGATGATTTTTGTCTTGCTCTTTCCATAAATTTCGTAACCACGGGAGGATTCGATAAGAAACCTCTTTAATGATGCATTTTCAGGAACTTCAAAAAAGTTTATACCTAAAAACTCATATCTAAACTGAATTACAAATGCTTCGTCTTTGGGCTCATCTTCCGAATTACCATTACATGAATCACAATCCCATTGGTGTGGAAGATAAGGTCCGAGAAAAACAAGGTCATTCTGTTGAAATCTGGCAACATGGTCCCCCACCAATCTTCTGCCTTCCCCCTTCACAATTAAAACAAGTTCGTATTCAGAATGATGGTGCCAAGGTGTAAAGGGGTCTTTTTCATTGTGTACAATAAAAGACTTATAGGGCTCTTGTCGCAAGCTAATTGAGGCAATTTTCATTTTAACTATAATAGTTGATACTTATATGTGTAAATTACATAAAATATTTCAATTATTACATAGGTATTACAATATAAGTATTAATAATGATAGGAAGAGTACTATTTATCGGAATTTAATTGACGTAAATTTGATGATATATTGGTTTTTTACAAATAAAGCACTTAAAAGATAAAAAAATGGCAAAAAATGCAAAGTTTACAGGCTCTGATACGGAAGGTGGAATAACTTCAGGTTATCAAATGAGCGATGGAGTGAATATAAAAGTGCCCTATTCTTTTTTTGGTTCAATATTCGATGAGGATGAAGAACAGGCAGTTTTGAAGACAATGAAACAGGAGGCTCAGACCATGGGGCCACAGGTTGCAATGTTCCAAAAAGAATTTGCAGAAAAATTTGATGTTAAGCATGCAATGGCGACTACCAGTTGTACAACTGCTATGCACATTGCAACCCAGGTATTTGGAATTAAAGAAGGTGATGAAGTGATTGTTACTCCTAATACATTTATCGCTACTTCACTTGTTATATTGAAGGAGGGTGCCAAACCTGTTTATGCTGATATTGATCCTAAAACTTTTAATATTGATCCAAAAGAGATCGAGAAAAAGATTACAAGTAAAACAAAAGCAATATATGTGGTTCATTATGCAGGACAGATGTGTGATATGGATCCAATAATGGAAATTGCTAAAAAGCATAATCTCTATGTTATGGAGGATTGTGCACATGCCCATGGTGCAAAATACAAGGGCAGAATGGCCGGCAGTATTGGTGATATTGGCTGTTTCAGTTTTCATTCCCTGAAAAATATGACAACATTGGGTGAGGGAGGCATGATTACAACTAATAATGATGAGCTCATCGACATGATTCAGAGGATGCGCGTTATGAGTATAACTCATTGGCCAGCTGATCAGAATTCCTTCGAGTTTGGGGGGTATAAAATGGAAAAGAAAAAGTTGGATTATTGGCTCCCGTCACATTTTAATGTTGTAGAAGATGATGGTAAATGGGGTAATAACTATCGTATGAATGAAACCCAGGCAGCTGTTGGAAGAGCACAGTTAAGAAAATTAGATATGCTGATTGGAAGGCGCAGGGAATTCAGTCACTATCTCAATGAAGGACTGAAAGGAATTAAGGGTATATTGCCAGTATATGAAGATTCAAATTGTTATCATGCTTATCATTTATATACCCTCTGTGTTGATGAAAAAGAATTGGGTGCTACAAGGGACGATTTCATGAGAGTACTCTATCAGGAAGAGGGGATTCAGGGTATTCAACATTATCAGCCAACATACCATTTAACGGGCGTAAAGGAAAAGTATAACTACCCGGACAAATTGTGTCCGAATGCTGAAGCATTCTTTTATGCTTGTGAGACAAATCTCCCAATGAATCCTCAATTAACAACGGAAGATCTTAATATGATGATCGAGGGTGTTAAGAGTGCAGCAGAAAAGGTTCGTTCATAGCTCCTGAACGATTAGACATAAGGGCTTGCGGCTTTGCAAGCCCTTTATTTTTCCGGGTAAATTCGGATGATATGAGATATCTGATCCTTATACGAAAAGTATTACTGCTGTTGCTATTCTTGCCTCCTATACTATTGAACGGTCAGGTTACACGACAGCCATATCTTCAGGTGATGACTCCAACAAGTGTTGTCGTTTCCTGGCAGAGCGATAAAGGAGTTGTCGGGAAGGTATGCTATGGGACTTCAATTTCCTCTCTGACCATGAGCAAAATAGAGTCAGAAACAAAGGAAATCTATCACGAAGTGAGTATTACAGGTCTTATTCCTTATACTAAGTATTATTATTCTGTTAACGGATCGTCTGAAGGAACAGAAAATCAGTACTTTATTACCAATCCCTATCCTGACAGCATCACTCCTGTCAGGATGTGGGTTATTGCTGACTTCGGACAATCAAATTCTGACCAGAATGAACGACGGCTTGAAACTGTTGCTCAATGGAAATCATTCAATAATAATAATTATCATGCAGATATTCTCCTTTCACTTGGGGATCAAACTGAGGATGATTCAAGGTATCAATTGCAACATAATTATTTCAATCAGCTTGAAAATGTTCTTAAAAACACAGCTCTTTTTACAGTAATTGGCAATCATGATAATCATGATGGCATGCTTAACTATTTAAGCACATTTGCACTTCCGGCCAATGCTGAATCCGGTGGAATTGCTTCCGGTACTGAAAAGTATTATTCTCTTGATTATGCGAATATTCATATAGTGGTTTTATGTACTGAAATTATGGATGATGACGGAAAGAAAAAGCAGATTGAATGGTTGAATAAAGATTTGGATTGTAACAAGCAAGATTGGTTAATCGCGTGTGTTCACAGACCATTTCATAGCGGAGGACATCACAGGTCAGATGTTGATAAGGATGCTCAAGAGAGAAGAACGACATGGCTTCCTATTTTAGAACAACATGGAGTTGACCTTATTCTGCAGGGACATAATCATATCTATGAGAGATCTTATTTGCTGGATAATTTGATAGGGAAAACGACAACATTAAGCGATGCGAATGTAATAGACTCAGGACTTGGCAGGGAAGATATGGATGGGGCTTATCTAAAGGAGAAGCATACTCCTAATCAGGGTACTGTTTTTGTTGAAGTTCCGGGGGGAGGTGTCGCAAGTGAGTCGTTTGAACACTATTCAATATTCCCGATCCATTACAATGGATACGACTATGAAGGGTCTTTGGTAGTAGACGTTTATGGCAACAGGATGGATGTAAAATTTTTATGTAATGAAAGGGATGAAAATGGGAGTCATATCTGGGACTATTTCACAATAATAAAAAAATAAATGAAAGCAATTAATTATCTTGTAATTACTATTTTGGTTTGTAACACAGCATGTAGTAATGAAACTCAAATCAAAAGAGTTCCGTCTGATTATCAAACTATTGCGCTTGCTGTCGAGCAGGCAGTAGAGGGAGATACGATAATTCTGTCTCCTGGGATATATCATGAAAATGGCATCGAAATTAACAAATCATTGACTATTTCTTCTGAATGGATATTATCAGGAGACACAGCAATGATTGAATCAACTGTTATAGACGCAGGAGATACAATACTATTCACAGTGATAACTGATGATGTGGAAATAAGCGGATTAAAAGTCATTAATGGAGATCACACATTTGATTTAGATGCCCGCGTAACGATTAAATACAATCACATGGTTAATAACAAGGATGCAATAAGTATGGAATCCAATGCTGGTGGTTACATAGGTTTTAACCTGATTGAAAATAGTGGTGATGATGGTATTGATTTGGATATAGGCAAATCAGGAACTGATATTATTGTAGAAAACAACAAGATAGTTAACAGCAATGATGATGGAATTGAAATTCGCTTATTCTCTGACCCCAATCAAAACATTCGTTATGATATAAGGAATAATATAATTATTGGGAGTAAGAAGGCGGGTATCCAGCTTATTTCTTATGATGTATATACAGGAAAAGTCTTTTATGTACATCATAACATAATCAGAAATTGCAAAACAGCTCTTGGATGCATGGATGGGTCTGCTACTATAGAAGATTTAAGTGGTGCTTTATATATGGATGAAGCTGTATATTTCTACAACAATACAATACTTGATAATGAAATGGGAGCCACTGGTGGGAATAACATTATCGCGATAAATAACATTGTTAAAGGAAATACTGTCGGTGGATTTAAAAGGTTTGGAAGCTATTCAGTAGTAACTAATAACTTATTTTATAACAATAAGGATAATAATTTTGTAGGATTTAGTGATTCCCTTGAACAGTATGATAACATTTCTACAATAGACCCCTTACTTGATGAAATAACATTGAGGCCTGTACATAGCAGCCCATGCATTGATTCCGGTCTTAAGGAATTAATTCTTTATGGAATTACTGTCATTGAGATAGCTACTGAAGAGTATTCTGGCTCTGATCCTGATATCGGAGCTGTGGAAAGTGATGGTGAAAATAGTATAAATAATTAAAAATTTGAACGGATGAAAACATCTTCGATAAGAGTATCAAATTTTATGAAAGCGATTGTTTGTTTTGTAATTGCGATTTTTGTAAACGGTTCAGCTCTTACGGCTCAGTCCTTCAGCTTATTTGGAGTGAGCGATATGCTACAAGTCTTCGAAGATGGATATAATTTGCCTGCCACGCAGGATACGGTAAAAGTATTTGGAATACGCGGAGAGGTTATCTCAGGTCAGTGTGTTTTGATTTTAAATTGTGATTTAAGTAATGTTACTGTCGAAGTAGGTGATCTGAAGAATCAGCACAGCAGTAAGCTCATGCCGGCAACAAATGTTGAATGGAACTTTGTTGGAAGTATTCCACTTACAACTAATGCTCCAAATCAACCCTTGAGTGCAGTATCTCGTCCTGCTCCTGCTATGTTTCCGGATTATCTGATGGCCGAAAAACAAATTGATATTATAAAGAAAAGCCATCAATCCATATGGCTGACTATCAAAATCCCACAGGCAGCTGAAGCTGGCACATATGTTGGGAGAGTTACAGTAAAGAGTTTGCAGGGAGAGCAGTCAATACCGCTTAAGCTCGTCATTTATCCATTTTCTTTACCGGAAGAGCGGCATTTAAAAATTGTCGAGTGGTTTACTACCAGTGAATTTGAGCGCTTGCATGGAATCAAAGAGGCTTACTCTGAGGCTTGGTTCTCCATGCTGGGAGTATATGCTGATAATATGGTTGCCCATCGACAGAATACTTTTCGTGTATCGATGAGTGCCATTGATATTCAACGGTTAAAAAATGGTGATCTGGAATTTGATTTTTCACTGTTTGATAAGATTGCCATGGTTTTCTGGAATACCGGAAAGATGGATTATATGGAGACCAGTGCTTTGTCAGAATTTGGAGAAGGGAGTTGGTACAGTACTGAAATTTTACTTAAAGATATTGATGTAAGAGATGCTGAAACAGGTGAGCAGGTAAGCATGGCAGGAAAGGAAGTGATTCCAAGCTTGCTTCCGGCTTTTGAAGATCATTTAAAGGAGAAGGGGTGGCTTGATAAAACCCTCTTGCACATAAAAGATGAACCATCTCTGCATAATGCCTTGGCCTATAAGGAGATTTCAGCCTATATACATCAATACGCCCCAAATCTTAAGCGAATTGATGCTCTTGAGACCGATTTTTTGCTGGAAGAAATTGATATTGCCATACCAAAAATCGATTATCTGGAGTCATGGTATGAAACATATAGGAAGTGGCAGTTGGAAGGTAATGAGCTTTGGTTTTATACGGTTGGAATATACCAGGGAAGTATCTTCCCAAATAAGACGATTGATATGCCATTGATGGATAGCAGAATCATGCATTGGTTGAATTATAAGTACGATGCAAGTGGTTATCTACACTGGGGCTGGAATCGATGGAAAGATGCAGATCCCTATCAGGATCCAGGCAAGCATATTGGGGATGGATGGCATGTGTACCCTGTTAAAGAGGGGGTACTCAATTCTTTAAGATGGGAACAGATGCGAAACGGTATTCAGGACTATGAATATTTCTGGATGTTAGAGAATAAGACCAGTGCTTTGAAAGATTCTCTTGGAACCCAATTTACATGGATAGATCCGTGGCAGCGTAGCAAAGAGATTGCAGACAAAGTTGTTATGAGCCTGGCTAAGCACACTGATGATCCGCAGGTGCTGTATAAGGCAAAGAGAGAAGTGATCAGGGAGTTACTTGAATTTGATACTTTCCCCAGGGTTTATGTACAGACAAATCCTGTTGAAAACTCAACTTTAACAGCTCGTTCGACGGTGGCTGTATATGGTTGGACTGAACCTGGTTCAAAAATAGTTGTTAATGGTCAGGATTTACCAGTCAGTGCAGAAGGTCTTTTCCTTGAACAATTCACTATGTCACCCAGCAGCAATAAGATTATTGTTCAGGTAACAAATGGAGAGGCGACAAAAGAGATAGTTCGAGGATTTGTAATTCGGTAGATTGTTTTAAAGAGACTCTCATTGACTCATAAGTGTACGATAGACTATCTCAGTACAAGGCTATTATTCTTCTGCCGGAGGATAATAGCGACTCTGGCGACCTATGGCAATACCTGATAAATTTTTCATTTCAAAAGAGACATTCATTTTAACAGGTGGATCAAAATATACATCATCGATCTGATAAGGTTTTTTTGAATACAATTTTACTATACCATTAAAGGTTTCACCTTTTTTTAATACTCCACTTATCGGTTCAATGGAATAATACTCAGATGATTGTTCCGATAGTATGACTTTGAATATTATATCTTCATCTACCGCTATTGATTTAAATGAAATGCTTTGCTCCGCTGCTGTGTTTTCACTTGGTAGTTGATCAAATATCTTTAACAATCTGTTTGCAAAGATCATATAAGTATCCATTAATTCCTGTGGTTTTACTAAATCCAGGTATTCAGAATTATATTGTCCATCATTATTCTTTACGATCTCAAACTGATCAAGCAGAGACATATCCGCACGATAAGCTATTAATTTTAGAGAATCTTCTGATAATTGGATTGACAGCAAATGGTTTACAGATTCTGTCACAGCAAGATTTTCATGCTCAATTGATTCATATAAACTAGCTCCGGCGCCACCAGTTGTAATATATGTTACGGGCCAGGCATCCGGGTCATTTGTTGGTTTCATTGGCAAAAATCGCTCATAAAGATGCGAGTGTCCGGTAAAGACAATATCTACCTTGTGTTTTCGATAAAGTTCAGGCCATATGCCAGCACCCCAATTGGTTCTGTGTCCGCCCACATTATAACTTGGCCGATGCAGATATACAAATGTCCATTTTGCATTAGATTGAGCCATGTCTTTTTCAAACCACTCTATCATCGCTGAATCTTTATATGCGCGATAATCCAGACTGACAAAATGAGCTGGACCATAATCATACGAAAACCAAATCTTTTGGTATTCTTCTGTGAATCGGAAATAGTAATTAAAATTTTCTGCGTCATCAAATCGCGTATCATGATCACCCACGGTTGAAATCAATGGAATGTGATCAATCATATCGGCAGCAGGTTGAAAAAAATGAGGTCCCCATTCATAAAATCTTCCACCAGCTCCCACGAGATCACCCATGCTGATAACCATATCCGGGGAGATATTTGCAATTAGTTCAGATATCTTTTGATGAACTTCATGACCTGTTCGGCTATCTCCAATGGCAACAAAGTTAATTGAAGCATCTTCAGTCGGGGCAGTTGTGAAATATGACATAGCACATGTTGAATCACTCATGACTACCTGGTAATAATATTTCATTCCAGGATCCAAATCTTCAATTTTGACGGAGTACAGAAATAAATTTTCCCTTTGGTCCAACGACTTAACTAATAAAGAATTTCCCAAACAGTTTGATGCTCCATATTTCAGTACAGCTTTTTCTGACATATCACTCTCCCATGAAATAGTCATAGATGTTTGTCCCGGGTCTGTTAAATAGGGTCCTTTTGTAATTTTCGAGTAAGCTAAAGTGTGAAAGAATAATACTATGATTCCGAAAAATAGAAACTTATTAATTGTCATTGTTGTACATCATTAATGTGTGAAAAAACTAAAGTGTAATTTAATCAGTATTTATGTAAAAACTGATCTATTTTCGGCTAAACTGATTTTTTTTTGATGCTATATTATTGAAATTGCTTGATGAACGGGATTCCAGCATGAACTCCAAACTAATTATTCACTATCTTCGCCTTCTTCCATTTTGAAGTGACTAATATGAACTACCTCTCAGCAGAAAATATATCAAAATCATTTGGAGAACAGCTTCTCTTTGAGGGGCTGACTTTTGGGCTGAAGCGTGGTGACAAGACTGCACTTATTGCTAAGAATGGGACAGGGAAAACGACGCTCCTGAGAATCCTCATGGGAAAGGAGTCGACCGATACCGGAGAATTTACCATTAGAAATGGAATAAAAACTGCTTTCCTGGAGCAATCACCTGAACTGGATGATTCCCTGACCATAGTGGAGCTGATTACTACTGCCAATACTCCTGTTTTATCTGTGATCCAGAAATATGAAAAAGCACTGGAGGATCATTCCAGACAAGAGACTCAGGAAACTGGTAAGTCCCTTGAAGATACAACGAATGAGATGGACCGACTGAATGGCTGGGATTATGACAGGAGATTGAAACAGCTGCTGGATCTTTTCAGAATAACTGATATATCTCAGCAAATATCAACTTTGTCGGGTGGGGAAAAAAAGAGACTGGCACTCGCTATTGTCCTGTTGGATGAGCCTGAATTGCTGATACTCGATGAACCCACCAACCACCTGGATATTGACATGATCGAGTGGCTGGAGCGTTATCTTTCTCAAACAAAACTTACCCTGTTGATGGTGACGCACGACAGGTATTTCCTGGATCGTGTGTGCAATCAGATCATTGAACTGGACCAGGGAAAACTCTTTCCATATAGAGGAAACTATGAATATTTCCTGGAGAAGAGAGATGAAAGATTAACGCAGATGCAAGTGGAGGTCTCCAAGGCAAATCAGCTGATGAAAAAGGAGCTGGAATGGCTCCGAAGAATGCCTAAAGCCCGAACCACTAAATCAAAATCGCGAATTGATGCTTTTGATGATATACATAAGAAGGCGACTACAGTTTATGACAACAGTGAATTAAGGCTTCAGGTGAAGACCCCTCGCATGGGTGGAAAAATTCTGGAGATTGATCATCTTAGTAAAGCATACGACACAAACATAGTCATAAAAGATTTTTCTTATAAGTTCATAAAGGGAGATCGGGTAGGGGTAATTGGCAGGAATGGTACCGGTAAGTCGACCTTTCTGAATGTTATTTCAGGATTGGAGAAACAGGATAGTGGGACAATTGTTGTGGGCGAGACCATTGTTATGGCCTATTACAGACAAATGGGACTTAAATGGAAGAAGGATCAAAGGGTTATTGATGCTGTAAAAGAGTTTGCAGAATTTGTAGAGATGGCAGATGGAAAGTCCATTTCTGTCTCCCAGTTTCTTGAACATTTTATGTTTACACCTGAAGCTCAGTATAAGATGATTGCAAAACTGAGCGGGGGAGAACTCAGACGACTTCACCTGCTTACTGTTCTTATAAAAAACCCAAATTTCCTGCTCCTCGACGAGCCAACAAATGACCTGGATCTTTTTGCACTGAATAAACTGGAGGAATTTCTTCTCTCCTATAAGGGCTGTCTTGTGATTGTATCGCACGACAGGTATTTTCTCGATAAGCTGACTGATCACCTTCTTATTTTTGAAGGAAAGGGGAAGGTCAAGGATCATTATGGGAGATATTCTGAATATAAAAAGCCCGCTACCGCTAAAACTTTGGAGGGATCTTCCTACGCTAAGGTTTCGGAGAACAACGATATGGAGACCAAGGTCTCCTTCGCCAAAGCTACGGAGACTAAGTCTTCAAAGATCAAAACCAAACTTACCTTCAAAGAACAACAGGAGTACAAACTCCTTGAGCCTAAAATAGAGAAACTGGAAAATGAAAAGGCCTCACTGGAGGTGGAGCTAAATGCCGGCACACTCGATTATGAGGCCCTGAATGAAAAATCACAACGCGTATCCAGACTAATGGAGCTTATCGATGAAAAGGTCCAGCGTTGGATGGAGCTTGGTGAATATGTTTAATCCCGACCGTTGATTTCATCTCTTTAGATTTGAGTATTTAATTAAAAAGACATACATTAGCCTTGAATTATTAACGATAATAGCTAAAAATAGCCTTGATAAATTAATTAATTGCAATGAGAAGGACTGTAATTCATACATTAAAGGAATGGAAATCCTCAGAAAATCATAAGGTGTTATTGTTGCGAGGAGCCAGACAAGTAGGTAAAACTTATGTTGCGAGAGAGTTGGGTAGAGATTTTAAATATTTTATTGAGGTAAACTTTGAGAAGGACAGTGATGTTGGAAGGATATTTGAGCAAAATCTGGATCCAAAAAGAATTTGTGAAAGCTTATCTGCCTATTATGGAGTAGCAATAATTGAGCGTGAAACACTACTTTTTTTTGATGAGATACAGAGTTGTCCAAAAGCTATACAGGCACTCCGCTTTTTCTATGAGTCAGTGCCTCAATTGCATGTTATAGCTGCTGGTTCTTTGTTAGAATTTGCATTAGCAGATTTACCCTCATGGGGTGTGGGTCGCATTCGGTCAATTTTTATGCACCCTATGTCATTTGATGAATTTCTACTGGCTCAGAATGAAGATGCCATCATTGAATTGAAAAAGATAGCGTCCCCTGAACGACCTTTGGAGCAAGTATTTCACGACAAGTTAAATGAGTATCTTAAAAAATTTCTATTGATTGGTGGGATGCCGGAAGTAGTAAAAACTTATATCAATAACAGTACAGATATCACGAAAGTTCAACAAGTCTTGTCTGATATTACAATCTCTTATTATGATGATTTTGCTAAGTATAAAAACCGATCTCCACTGTTGCGTCTTCGTGAAGTATTTGGATCAGTAGTCAGACAAGCCGGGGGAAAATATATATATTCCAATGCCGGCGCTTTATCAAATCCGGCCCAGGCAAAAGAAGCTCTTGATTTATTAGAAATGGCAGGGCTTGTACATAAAGTGTATCATTCGTCTGGTCAGGGAATTCCTTTGGGAGCCGAAGTAAATTTTAAAAAATTCAAAGCTCTTTTTCTTGATACTGGAATATTTCTTCAAAATGCCGGATTGAAGATGTCAGAGTATTTGCTTGCAGAAAATACTGAAATGTTGAATAAAGGAAATCTTGCGGAAATATTTGTTGGACTTGAATTATTGAAATATGCAGATATTCATGTCAAGGAACAACTTTACTATTGGCACAGGGAACAGAGGGGGAGTAATGCTGAGGTAGATTACCTGATTGAGCAAAAAGGGCGAGTTATGCCTGTTGAGGTTAAATCCGGAACTACTGGAAAAATGCAAAGCATGAATCTTTTTATTGAAGAAAGAAAAGCATTAAAAGGGATACGGATATCCCTTGAAAATTTTTCGAAATATGGTAAAATTGAAGTCGTACCCCTTTATGCTGTTTCAAATTTGTTTCAATAAGTTTTTCCTCCATCTGTCAATCATGATGGAATTACATATAATATAAACTTAACCCCTTCCCCTTCCTCTTGGAGGTCTCTCTCCTTGTTGTGCAGGTGTTTTGTCGCTTGGTTGTTGTCTTTGCTGCATCCTCTCGTCACGCTCTTTTTCATATTTTTCATACTGCTCTTTGGTCATTACTTCCTTGTATTTTTTCTCACGAAGTACTCTGGATTCCCCCATTTTAGAACGCATGGCTTCACGTTCCGCTTGCGTTGCTTGTTCACGGGAAAAACCCTCTCTCATTGCTTTTGTCTTTTGAAATTCCTTCAATTCAAAATCAAGGATATTCTTCTCTTGCGTTTTTGTGAGTTCAAGACTTTTTGCCAGACTGCTTACCCTTGTTTTTATATCTTCTTCACTCATCTGACGGCCTTGTCCCTGACCCTGTCTCTGTCCCTGTCCCTGACCCTGATTTTGTCCTGCCAATGGAATCATGGCAATAGCCAGAAAAATTATCAATGCACTGAATCTGATATTGATCGCTCTTTTCATTAATTGGTCCTCCAATTTAAATTTCGGTTAATAAAATCTTAGACTGATCTAATATAAGAAGGTTTAATGGGATAATGCGACAATGCAACAATGCGACAATGCAACAATGCGACAATGCGACAATGCGACAATGCGACAATGTGATAATGCAATAATGCAACAATGCAACGAGGTGAGGCCCTTTTTTCACTATCTTTATTGCCCGATTAAACCTTTCAGGATTCACATAGTCAAATCTCTGCTCGTTGCATCCTGGAATTTAATAACTGACTGTTTGGAAATAAACATAAAAAACCTTGATAAGGTTTACCCCGGTGGTTTTAAAGCCCTGAGTGATATCAACCTTACCATTGGGGAGGGAATGTTCGGACTATTGGGGCCTAACGGTGCCGGAAAATCTACACTGATGCGGATTCTTGTTACCCTCATGAAACATACTTCAGGGGATATTTATGTCGATGGCAGGGAGATTCAAAAATACCGCAAAGAGATACGAAGCATGGTGGGATATCTTCCCCAGGATTTTCGCTTCTTCGCTAAATTGCGTTCATGGGAGTTTCTTGATTATGCTGCACGTCTGGCTGGTATGTCTTCTTTAAAAGAACGAAGAGATCGTGTTGATGAAATGCTTCACAGTGTCGGTCTTTTTGAATTTCGGAATAGAATGGCTAATAAATTATCGGGAGGGATGAAACGCAGACTGGGTATTGCGCAGGCCCTGATCGCGCATCCATCAATCATAATTGTCGATGAACCTACTACAGGTCTCGATCCGGAAGAGAGAATCAGGTTTCGGAATCTGCTGTCTGATCTTGGAAGATCGGATACCATTATCATACTTTCAACACATATCGTGGGAGATATTTCCAGCACCTGTAACCAGATGGCTCTGTTGAATGAGGGGCAGCTGATTTACAATGGTACTCCCGATCTTCTGGTGGAAAAAACAAAAGGAAAGGTATGGAGAGCTGAGGTGAGTCAGAAGGAATACAATAGTATGAAAGAGAACTATCCGATCATCTCTACCATTCCTTCAGGCACCGGTTGGGAAATTCAGTTTGTGGGCGAGAAACCTTCTACAATTGATGCCATAGAGGTAGAGCCAAATCTGGAGCATGCCTATGTGCATTACATGGAAAATAACTTTAAACACTGGGATCTGTGATCAACTTCAGGAACATATTTACTGTTGCAAAATATGAGAGGAAAACACTGTTCAGAAGCTGGTTTTTTAGAATATTTTCTATTATAGCAATCCTGTTTCTGTTTGGAATAAACAGTGGCTTCTTTGGTGATCATGCCGGAGCACGATGGAGCACACGGGCCATTGCGGCAAATCTTCCTTATATAAACGTGTTGTTTATTAATGTTGCGCAGGCAATTATTGCTGTGTTTTTGGCTTCAGATTTCCTGCAAAAAGATAAAAAACTTGATACCACAGAGGTGATCTATGCCCGTCCAATTTCTAACGGCGAATATGTTGTTGGGAAAACCCTGGGACTACTCATTCTGTTTGTTGGAATGGTTATTGTGGCCCTGGCTATGGCACTTGTTTTTAACCTGATCAGACAAGATACTCCTGTTGTTTGGGAGGCATATTTATACTATCCGCTGCTAATTACAATTCCTACATTAGTATATATACTGGGATTGTCATTTTTCATGATGATCCTCTTTCGAAGTCAGGCTGTTACATTTATTGTCCTGCTCGGATATATCGGGCTCACACTGGTATATTTTCAGGGTAAATTATATGGATCACTTGACTATATGGCTTTTAGCCTTCCCATGGTATATTCAGATTTTATTCAATTTGGAGATCTGGGGAGAATCATGCTTCATAGGATGACATACCTGGTTTTGGGAATAGGATTCATTTTTGCCACTATTCGATTTTTAAACAGGCTGCCCCAGACGGGAAGATTGAATATAATCAATCTTCTTGGAGCTGTTATTTTTCTGGTGACTGGTAGTCTGATGGGGTATAGCTATTACTCAGGCTTTAAGCAAAAGACTGAAGAGAGGAGAACTTTCCTGAATTTAAATAACAGATTTGCTGATCATGAGATTGTGGATATAAGATCCAATAAACTGGACGTGTCACAGGATGGATCCAGTCTGGAAATATCTTCTGAAGTTATTGTAAGCAATGATAATATGCAAATACTGGATACTCTGATTTTCTCTTTAAATCCGGGTTTTAGGATTGATAGTATTGTTTCAAGGGGAGGTAAGGAGGAATATATCAGAACTAGTCAGATTATACGAATTATCCCAAAGAATGGACTTGTACCAGGCAGCAAGAGGAAAATTACTTTCTATTATCAAGGTGTGGCAAATGAATCAGTGGCGTACCTGGATATTCGAAAAAAACATATTGAATCATTGAAGCGGATAGAGGTGGTGGCAATTGATAAAAAACCTGGGATCATAGACAATAACTATCTGCTATTAACGCCAGAATTATTGTGGTACCCAATAGCGGGTGTTGGATTCAATTTAAAGACTTTTTTACCCGCCGAAATGGATTTTGTGCGTTTTTCACTTACTGTTGAGGCTGATACAAACCTCACAGCCATCGCTCCGGGTGCTATAAAGAAAGAAGGAACAACAGTGTCTTTCCAACCTGAGACAGATCTGAATGCTTATTCTCTTGTTATTGGTCCTTTTGAGAAAAGGAGTCTTGAAATTGATAATGTGGAGTATAACATCTATCTGAAGCCTGACCATGATTTCTTTTCATCCTTTTTTCCCACGATTGCCGATTCATTGGATGTCATGATCAAGGAGGCTAAGGATGATTATGAACTGGATGAGCTGGATCTTTATTACTCCTTTGACAGGATTAACCTGATAGAGGTCCCTGTTCAGTTTCATGCCTACGAAAGGCCTTATATACAGTCAATTGAAACACTACAGCCTGAGATGATCTTTATTCCTGAAAAAGGAGCGGGTATCAATACACTGGATTTTGCACGCTATATGATATATGAAGAACGTCGAAGCAAAGAAAGGGAATCGAAGAGAACTTCAAGAGAGATTGAGGAAGAGCTATTTAAACGCTTTCTTAGTTCGACTTTCTTCAGATCTGATCTTCGTCCCCGTGGTGGCGGCAGAGGAGGGGGAGGCGAAGAGCTGAACACCTTCAGAGGGGTTAACTACACAAAAAATCCTTATAACGTATTCCCCCTGTATTATAGTTATGTCACCGGGGTCAGCTCCAGGGAGTATTCTGTTTTCAATGCTATGCTGGAAGTTTATCTAAAAGAGGGATTTGAGGTTTCTCCCCGTCAGAGTTTTACCGGTGGGATCACCAATAGTGAAAGGGCAAATCTGGCACTTCAGAAGAAAAGCATGACCGAAATTTTCGCAAAGTGGAATACAGGACTTA
>JAUUZQ010000104.1 GCA_030589895.1 Bacteroidales bacterium | reverse complement strand
GGAGTTACTAGATCCATATTATGTTGATTTTAATAAATTACAATGTAAAGCGACCTGCAACCAACCGTTACAGGTCGCCTCTTTTTTTAAGCGCTGTCGCCCATCATGGCTACTACGATGGCAAACAATGCCGCGCCTTCAATTAGTGCGGCTGCGATAATCATGGCTGTCTGGATCTTACCGGTAGCTTCCGGCTGACGAGCGATAGCTTCCATAGCCTTTCCACCTACTTGTCCGATTCCAATTCCTGCCCCGATCACTGCGAGTCCTGCTCCAATTGCTGCAAATGTACCTGTCATAATAATTAAGTATTAATTAGAAAAATTAATCATGGTGTGCCTCAGGCACAGCCAATCCAATAAACAAAGCTGACAAGAGTGTAAAAATATATGCTTGCAGAAAAGCAACCAGTATTTCAATCATATCCATGAAAAGAACCAGTATTCCAGCTGGTACTGCCATAAACACACTCTTAAAAATAAATATCATAGATACCAGACTCAAGATGATAATATGTCCTGCCGTGATATTGGCAAAAAGACGAATCATCAGAGCGAATGGTTTTGTAATTATACCAAGCAATTCCACCGGAATCATAATGGGATACAACCAAAAAGGTACTCCGGGAGGTAAAAACATATGCTTCCAATATGCTTTATTGGCCCCAACATTTGTAATAAGCACCGTACACAATGCGAGGACCATTGTTACAGCGATATTTCCGGTAACATTGGCTCCGAACGGGAAAAATGGAATCAATCCCATTATATTATGAATCAGGATAAAGAAAAATACAGTAAGCAAATAAGGCATGTATTTTTTGTACTTCTCCTCCCCGATATTTGGCTTTGCCACATCCTCTTCAATAAATACAATAATTGGCTCCAGAAATCCCTGCATTCCCTTTGGTGCAGCTACACCCATCTTTTTATATGACCTTGCGAGACTAAGAAATACTACAAGTAAAATCACAAAAGCCAAAAACATCATAAATACATTCTTGGTAATGGAAAAATCAAGAGGCAATCCCTCTGCCACCATCTCTCCATGCTCATCAAGCTCCACTATTTTTCCCTTCAGATTCTTCTCTACCTCTTTCCCCTTTTTGTTGATTGTCATTACGGTGCCATGCCCCATCTCAAAGCCATTATGCTTATGTCCATGGGCAATCTTGCTTGACATAAAAATACTCAGTCCTGAATTCTTACTGAAAACAATAATTGGAAGGGGAACGCTTACATGATGTCCGTTCTTGCTTGTCCAAAGATGCCAGTCATGGGAATCTTTGATATGATCCATGATAACCTCAGTGGCATTAAACTTCTGTTCTTCATGACTTTCGGTATGTTTAGCGTCGGAAGTGTTGTGCTGCTCAGTACTGTGCTGAACCTGTTCGTTCTGCACGCTACTATCAGAATGATCCTGGGCAAGAAGCATATTTGTTGGCCAGAAAGCTACAAATGACAGCAGAATTGATGTTTGGATTATCGTTTTTCTCAATCTCACAATTAAATCTAATCAGTTTTAATTCAACTCCTTATACAATATCCTAATGAGGAAAAATGTAAGGAATAAATATAGAATAAAAAATGCAATGATAAACGGTTTTGTTAGATTATTTCCAGTTAAGGAGAAGATTAAAATGAATAGCAGATATGACAAAAATTTCACACTTATTCCAGCAAGCAGAAACATACCGCGGGTTTTCTCTTCCTTCCCGGCACCTGACATGATCAATATATAAGAGCCAAGTGTAATAAGGGTCATCACCGACAATGTCAGGGCATATGTATTAACTGCAAGGTCAATTGAGCTATAATGGAGGATCAATATGCCTGCAAGCATAAGAAGAGCATACAGCACAAGAATCTGCCATATATGCCGAAACTTCTCAATCATCAGTTTTTTGGATAAAGTCTTTCAGGACAGTGTAGAGGCCAACAATAACGCCTAACAATGAAAGGATAGCAGTATAGATGGGTTTTTCATTTGCTGAACGTTCGTCAAGTTTTTTACCGGCCCATGTAAAAATCAGAATAATAATGAGCATTTGAACACCCATGCCAATAAATTTGGCATATGCACTTCTTTCTGCTTTGTCCTCAGAATTACTTGCTTTCTTTTCCGGGATCGGGCTCGATGATTGTTCCTTTTTTTCCACCCATATCGCATTTACCTGTGAATATAGCTCCGGGCTCAATGGCAAGTTTATTGGTCTTTATTTCACCATAAATCCGTGACATAGAACGTAATGATAAGAGTTCTTCCACAACAACTTTTCCTTCTACTACTCCTTCCACTTCGCAATTTTTACATCTGATTTCTCCACTTACCTTCCCGGACTGTCCAACAAATACTTTTCCTTTTGTAGATAAATTACCTATTAAAACACCATCGAAACGGATATTTTCACTGGAGGTAATATTCCCTTCAATAGTGGTTCCTACCCCTATCAAATTAATCTTATTTGTATTTTCTGCTTCTGCAATTTTCGCCATAACACACTGATATTTAAAAGAAAACCGATATTAAAAATAATAAGGGTCAAAGGTATAAATAATTTCACTTATAAAACAGTCAGATCAGAGATTCTCAAAAAGAGCTATAAGGAGAAAGTTTATTCAGCTTTATCGCCATCATAGGCCCACTTCAAATATATGGATGCCCAGGTAAACCCACCTCCAAATGCTGCCAGAATAATTTTGTCTCCCTTTTTAAGTTTAGACTCATATTCCCAAAGACAGAGAGGGATGGTTGCTGCAGTAGTATTACCATATTTTTCAATGTTAATCATAACCTGGTCTTTCCTTATTTCCATCCTTTTAGCCACCGCTTCAATAATGCGCATATTAGCCTGGTGAGGCACCAGCCAGTCCAGTTCATCCGGTTTAATATTATTTCGTTCCATCACCTCGACTGAAACATCAGCCATTTTTTTAACCGCTACTTTAAAAACTGCTTTCCCTTCCTGAAATACATAATGTTGACGTTTATCAACCGTCTCATGAGATGCAGGATTTAAAGATCCTCCAGCCTTCATATGCAAATATTCGGCCCCACCACCATCAACTTCAAGTATTGAATCTTGCAAGCCAAGTCCCTCATCAACAGCTTCGATCAATACAGCTGCTGCTGCATCACCAAAAAGTGGACATGTAGTACGGTCTGTATAATCGGTAATTGAGGACATCATATCTGCACCAACCAAAATGACCTTCTTATGTGCTCCGCTCTTAATAAATTGGGTTGCAGTTTGTAAGGCAAAAAGAAAACCGGAACAAGCTGCTGCAATATCAAAACCCCAGGCATTCTTCAAGCCCGCCTTGTAACTAATAAGATTCGCCGTTGAAGGGAAACTCATGTCTGGTGTAATGGTGGCGCAAATAATTAACTCAATCTCTTCAGGATCTGTCCCTGTCTTTTTCAACAAACCTTTTACAGCCTCTGCCCCCATATAGGAAGTAGCTTTACCTTCTCCTTTAAGGATCCTTCTTTCCTTGATACCGATTCGTTGCATTATCCACTCATCATTGGTATCTACCATTGTGCTGAGTTCATCATTGGTAAGCCGATACTCCGGTACCCATCCAAATATTCCTGTAATTCCTGCTGCTACATTACTCATTTGTTCAATGCTTCTTTTATGTTATTAATCAAACCAGACTTAACCACATTACTGGTCTCTATAATCATGTTTTTTATTGCCTTATCGTTTGAAATTCCATGGCCAATAACAAGTGGAGACTGTATTCCGAGTACAGGGGTTCCTCCAAAATTTTCAAAATTAAACATTTCGAAATAACCATTACAAACTTCCTTTTTCTTAACGAGCCTGTAAAAAGCTTCAGCTTCTTTAAGCACAATGTTACCTACAAAACCATCACAGACCACAACATCTGTTTCTGATTTAAGGAATAATTCATTAGCCTCCAGATTTCCGATAAACTGAAAATCTACAGAATCCCTCATTAAATGATTAGTACTCTTAGCAACAAGGTTTCCTTTCTCCTCCTCTTTCCCAATATTCAATAATGAAACTCTGGGATTTTCAATATTATTAATCAGCTTCGAATACAGGCTTCCAATAACAGCATATTGATAAAGAACGTCTGGTCTTGCATCCGGATTTAAACCCACATCTAAAATCAGCGAATTAGGACCGTCCATATTTGGTATTACAGCAGAAATTGCAGGCCGAATAACACCGGGAATAGAGGAAATTATTTGCATTGCGCCAATAAGCATGGCACCTGTATTTCCGGCACTACAAAAACCGTCTAAATCCCCACTCTTTAGCATTTTTTGTCCTAAAAAAATACCGGCATTCGGAATTTTACTAAAAGATTTTAGAGGATGATCAGCCATGCGAACCTGATCAGCAGTATGTACAATAGGAAATCGGGAGATGTCTAATTGATTGTCTTCAGCATATTTCTCTATGATACTCTTATTACCTACAAAGACAATTTCTATCTCTGCGGGCAACTCTTTTCTAGCCAGAATACTGCCCAGAACAGGAGCTTCCGGGGCAAAATCCCCGCCCATAATATCTATGCCAACACGCATTATGCGTTATAAGTAAGTTGTGTTATATTAAGCTAGATCAGCTTCATTGTCAATCACCAGCTTACCTTTATAATAAAGGTTTCCATCAACAAAATATGCACGGTGACGCTGGTGCACAGTTCCGGTTGTGGAGCAGGTCGACAATGTTGGAGCTTCCGCTTTATAATGAGTACGTCTTTTATCTCTTCTCTGTTTAGATATTTTCCTTTTCGGATGTGCCATGGTTACTAATTTTTATCTAATAATTTTTTTAGTTCATCCCAACGGGGGTCAATTACATCCTCGACCTCCTGTATCAAATGTTCTTTTAGTTTTTTAATCATTGTTTCTTTGCATCCGGAGCTTCCATCATCATTATCAGCATGCACTTTTTTTAATGGCAACGCCAATATCAGAAATTCATTTAGAAACGGTGAAATATCAAGATGATGCTCCTCTCTCGAAAGCACAATTACATTTTCACTAATTTCTCCGGTCTCCTCTCCGAATTTTACAAATAGTGTTTGTCTGGATTCTACTGTTTCAGGATAAAACTCCAGGCATCGATCACAGATAACTTTCAAGGTACCTCTCAAATGAAACTCCAGGCTTATAAGGCCATGCGTTTTAGTCATTAACACACTGACTTGAATTTCACCTCCGCCCCACTCACTATTCTCATTGCTTACAAAGAACGAATTTCCTAAGGTAAATTCAACCGTTTCATCAGATCCGCCAAGACGAACCTTATATTCTTCATTGTTACTCCCTCCGGTCATGAGCTCATCCTCCTGCGTCGTCCTCGGTTCGTTTTTACACTACGTTGAATTTCGGGTGCAAAAGTAAAAATTATATTGATATAAAAAAAATTAATTCACAGCATATAGATTATGCCGGATGTCTTTAGTGTCAAGGAGTAGAATAGTGTTGAATGGCAGGGGTAAGCCTATTTCATAACCTGCCCAATGGTTTCGATAAGTGAATCGATGAAATAATCATCCTTGGTTAGAAACCTGGCGGCGCCTTTTTCCATAAATTCAGCAAGAAGTTCATCGTTCCCATGACCTGTCAGCACGATAACCGGAACATCTGTATTTATATCCTTAATCTTCTCGAGAGTCTCCATCCCATTTAAAGTTTGCCCTTCTCTTCCTGCAAGAATATGATCCAAAACAATCAGATCCGGATTCAAATTCATTGATTCCAAACAATCTTCACCTGAAAAAAAAGATTTCACTTCATACTGCTCCCGACTCTGAAAAGTATATTCCAGCAGATTAATTATCATTTTGTCATCATCAACAAAGAAAATCAGCTTCCTCATATGGCTGGTGGTTTTGGCTATAAATGACTCTTAAACGATTATTACATTCTCTTGTATTGTAAAAGTAACATTTTTTTTAAAAATAGTTGCGTGGATAATTTACTTTCATACGTAATTTTCTATAGACAGGCCTTAGAAAGTCATCATTTACAAGAAGAAAAATAGTCATGAATCAACTTTAAATTAACACAAGATCGTCTGTCATTTGCACTAATTACATAGTAAAATACATATAATAACTGTTCGGATTCGAACAGTTATTCTCTATTTCAGGACACTTAATTCAATTTGGAAAATTTGTTCTACATTGACATCGTGTACTTTAAGCCATTTGGCACATCTATTGAGATATTTTGGGGAAACTCAATCCAAACATAAACTCCTGAAAATGTCACTATTAAAAAACTATTTCACATCACTTTTCAGAAATATTGCAAAAGATAAATTCTATTCTCTGCTTAATCTTTTTGGACTTGGAATCGGATTAGCCTCTGCAATATTTATCTTCCTCTATATCCAGGATGAACTCTCCTTTGATAAATACAATGAGAATTATGAGAGAATCTACCGTTTGGAAAGTGATTTTTTCATTAGCGGGAAGCAAGACTTACTTGCTTTAACTCAGATTCCATTGGCCCCAACATTAAAAGATGAATATCCGGAAGTTGAAGAAATGACAAGATTACTTGGACAACCGAGCCTCTATTTCAAAAAAGGGGAAGATGTTTTTAAAGAGGATAGCATGGCATTTGCTGATTCCACAGTATTTAATGTATTCTCATTTGAGTTCATCAATGGAGATATTCGAACAGCCTTAGTTGAACCTCTTACTATTGTTCTTAGCAAGAGTCTGGCACTTAAGTATTTTGGAAATACGGACATAATAAACAAAAGCATAAAATCTCTTGATGGTTCAGACTATAGAATTACAGGGGTTTTTAAAGATTTTCCTCAGAATACACACCTTAGATACAATGGCCTGATCTCATCCAAAACAATTGAAGAGAACATTGGCAGTGAAAGGTTTAATGACCGATCAGCAAATTCATTTTGGAATGTGGCTTGCTACTCTTATGTTAAGTTAGCTGAGCACACAAGTTCTGAAATGGTGTTGGATAAGTTCCCTGATTTCTATGATAAGTACATGAGAGAACTGGGAGATCGAATTAATGCAACTTTCGACCTCAGAATGACCAATATAGCAGATATTCATTACCAGAAGGATGAGTTAGGCTATGACAGCCCCAAGGGTAATATGAACTATATTTATATCCTTGCTTTAATCGCAATATTCCTGGTATTTATTGCCAGTGTGAATTACACAAACCTAACTACTGCACGTGCCGCCAGAAGAGGTAAGGAAATCGGAATCAGGAAAGTTGCCGGAGCCACAAAACCAAAACTTCGTGCACAATTTTTAGGAGAATCTATGATTACCGCATTTATGGCCGGGATAATTGGCACGGCATTGGTGCTTATATTCCTTCCTGTATTTAATGAATCATCAGATAAATCATTTGAAATTGGAGTGGTATTTCAACCCTTCGTAATTCTCTATATACTTGGATTGATACTACTTACCGGTGTTCTCTCTGGAATTTACCCGGCCTCTTTTCTTTCCTCATTCAATCCGGTTGCTATTCTTAAAGGCGCTTCAACGGGAAAATCAGAAAAGGGAATTCTAAGAAAGATGCTCGTAATATCACAATTTGCTATCTCGGCATTTATGATCATTGGAGCAATTGTTGTTGCCCTTCAATTGAACTTTATCAGAAGTACTCCCCTGGGATTTGATAAGGAGCAAATAATTGCCATACAACTGAATGACTCATCCATAATTAATAATATTGATGCCTTTCGGGAAGAGCTGAAAAGAAATCCAAACATTGAAGGGACAGCTCTTTCAACCAGTCTGCCTGGAAGATTCATAAGTAAAAATGTGATGTCTGTTGAAAATGGCATCGGGGAAATGGAAGACAAGACTGTTGATAATTTAATCATTGATTATGATTTTCTCGATGTGTTGGGGATCAAAATAAAAGAAGGGGGTAGAAATTTTAGCCGTGAATATGGAGAAGATCAGGAGTCATCGTTCATTATAAATGAAGCACTTGCCAGAGAATATAATATTAGTGAAGATGCTGTTGGAAAAAGATTCAGACCAGGTGTACTTCTTGATGGACAAGGACCTCCGGAAGGAAAAATCATAGCAGTAGTTGAAGATTTTCATTATAGCTCATTGCACAATCCGGTAAAAGGAATGGTGCTGATATTAAACGATAATGCCAACTTTATGAGGACCCTGTCAGTCAGGACAAACGGGAAAAATACGGCTGAAACATTGTCCTGGATAGAAAATAAGAGAGAGGAATTCAATACCACTTATCCTTTTGAATATACTTTTCTGGAAGATGAGATTGATGAGTTATATGCCCAGGAAAAAATTATTTTTACACTGTTCATTACATTCACAATATTGGTTCTGTTTATTTCTGCAATTGGATTGCTTGGCTTGTCGGCGTATATGACAGCAAAACGAACACGTGAAACAGGTGTCAGAAGAGTTATGGGTGCCTCTCAGGGACAAATTCTTCGACTCTTCCTCTTTGAGTTTACTAAATGGGTACTCATCTCCAATGTCATTGCATGGCCTATTGCCTGGTATGTAATGAAGAGATGGCTTGAAAATTTTGAATTCAGAAATGATTTTCCATTTTGGACCTTTGGAGTATCTTTGCTTGTATCATTAGTTATTGCAATATTAACGGTGAGCTGGCAATCCATACGAGCATCCAGAATGAACCCTGCCAACTCAATCAGAGTAGAATAGTGAATGAAAAATATCAGAGGTAAATTCCTTATTGTAAATGGTCAAACAGCAGATGCTTCGGGATATACTCCTGAGTCATCTGCTGATTTGTATTATGAAGTAATTCGGGTAATCAATGGAAAGTATCTTTTCCTTAACGAACACCTCAACAGACTTCGCTTATCTTGTAGTAAAAGGCTTACAGATTGTCCTGGCAAAGACATAATTAGTTCCCATTTAAACCAGCTGATAGAAGTCTCTGATATCAAAGAAGGGAATGTCAAGTTATTGGTTTACCACATAAATGAGAAATCGAATGTTGTCTGCTATTTCGTTCCACATCATTATCCGAAAGCCGATGACTATCAAAAAGGTGTAGCTGTAAAAACTTTTAAATTCGTTCGCCCGGATCCCAATGTAAAGCGGTGGAATGAACAGTTCAGGATTCGGGTAAATCAATTCATTAAAGATGAAAATATATACGAAGCTTTGCTTTTAAACGGGGAGGGTATGCTCACAGAGGGTAGTCGCTCGAATTTATTTTTTATTGATGATGAAAACAGGATCATCACAGCCCCAAATGATCAGGTTCTTCAGGGAATAACGCAGAAATATGTTTTTCAAATATGTAAGAAGCTTGGGGTCACTGTCTTAGAACAAAACATCAGACTAGAAACTATCTCAAAAATGACAGGATGTTTTATCACTGGGACATCGCCAAAAGTACTGCCCGTATCTCGCTTAGATGATACTTATTTTGATGCGAATAATAAGGTCATGCAAGACATTGGGAGTGCATATGAGCAGTTGATAGAAGAATCGATTAGGCTTTAGTGCTCAGCCTTTATTTAAGAATAGTATGGTAGCGTACTCCACGGCCTTCTCCTGTTTTTAAAAGAAGGCATTCAGCTTTAGGTTATAAAACAATAGATGAGTTTAATGAAATAAATTTTAATTTTAAAAATGCAGCCTAGCTTAATTGAGCGTCCCAATTAACGAGGTCCATTAGGCTACCAATTGCCCATTTTGGAATATATAATAAATCTATTTCAATTGAGACAATACAATTCCTATCACACCAGCATAAAGCAGTTAGCCAGGCGAAACAGACTACCGAAAAAATACACTGTATTCATTGATAGATCTACAATCTGGAGGTGGAAGAATGAATGTGATGATAAATATCTGGGGCACGAACTCTCGAAAATCGATATTCTTGAACAGTTCCTTGATCGCAAGGAATCAGAGACTGTGATTCGAACTTACCTCAAACTTACAACCACAATCTCCAAAATTCTTACAGAATCCCTTCAATTTCAGAAGATAATTAGCGAGCACAAGGATAAGTTTGTTGAGTCTATCCTCAAATATCGTAAGAACATCAACCTAAAATTAGTTCTACGGCTTTGTAATATCTCATCTTCTGTATTTTACTATTGGAAAAATCAGGTATTAAATAAATGCACTTCTTCTCCCATAAGACTTTGCAGAAGAATTTATTCAAATCAGTTGACAGAGAATGAAGCAGCTAAGATCAAAAAGATGTTGACAGATCAAGAGTTTAAATACTGGCCGATTAATTCCATTGCATATTATGCATTAAGGAATAATATCGTAAATGCATCATTGGCAAGCTGGTATAATTATGCTAAGAAACTGGGATTAGACAAAAGGAGAATTCCAAAGAAACCAAAATATGGTACAGGAATCCGGGCAAGCTTCCCTCATCAATACTGGCATGCAGATATAACTGTGGTAAAATGCCTCACTGGAATGAAGTACTATGTCTATCTGCTGATGGATAATTATTCAAGGTTTATTTTGAACTATCAGGTCTCAGATAGAGTATCTGCCAAAATTAGATTACAAAGCATCCGGCAAGCCTATGACCGTTACATTAAGAACCCAGAGCAAGATGTAAAACTGATTGTTGATGGTGGAGTGGAAAACAATAATCACGAAGTTGAAGGATATATAAATTCAGAAGAAGTCAGTATCCGGAAACTCATTGCCGGAAAAGAGATCCGCTTTTCCAACTCACTTGTTGAAGCTCAAAATAAGCTTTTTAAATATCATTATTTGTTCAAGCAATCATTTTCAAATGAAAAAGACCTGATAAAACTAATGGACTGGAATGTATATGACTTTCATTACAGAAGGCCGCATCATTCTTTGAAGGGCTTGACTCCTTATGAGGCATTAACCGGAGTTCAACTGCCCAAAGAAGAGTGGAAACAGCAAATTGAGGAAGCTAAGAGGGTGAGAACTATTGAGAATAGGAATAAACCTTGTGAGATATGTGAAAGCTAAGCAACATAAGCAATAAGTAGCCAGACAAGAAGTGTATCTCCCTAATTTACTTCGATAGAATAAGAGCTTACATATAGATTATTTTTTAAATGATTATCCAATAGCAGATTAGATGTGTTTTGTTGCAATATTGCAACAGATAATTCCAGTTTTACTTTGGGATTTTGTACGTGAAAGCATCCAAATAATCCGCATAGTAGGGCCAGAACTTGTGTTGGTAAATATTTTCAATGAAATCGGATTTGATCAGATCCCGGATAAGCTTGTGCGTCATTTGATAATCTCCAATCGGGATTCTCCCAAGATAGAAAAGGGAAAAACATCAACACCCACCCTGTGTCCTTTTCTTCTGTGGTCTGGGAGCTATCTTCGGAAGTGCAGGAGCAACTTGTGAATCTGTGGAAACATCTGCTCCACCACCCAGTTTCATACCGGCACCCTTTCTGAAATTATACTTTGCTATCTCCTCATTAGGACTTGTAATAGCCGGCGCTTCAGGATTCATAATGGTCTCGACCCAATAATTTAGTCCTCCTTGCAAAACATAGTTGTTTTCATAGCCCAATTGCATGGTGATCATCCATGCCTGATTTGCATTGACGGTACTGTTTGAATAAAAAACATTGTGCCTGACATCCTGGT
>JAUUZQ010000005.1 GCA_030589895.1 Bacteroidales bacterium | reverse complement strand
TCAGTTACAAGGTCAGGATTCATTATGGCGTGAATCAATGCAACATCCCACATGATCCAATCCCGGCTTTTAGGTGCTACTTCTCTCCATCTGTCTGTTAGATAATCCCATTTAGCTCCTCGTGCATCAATTAAATCAAATGTTTCAACCCTTCCAAAAGTAAATGATGCACTGCTTGTTCCTGTCATGATATGCGTCTCCAGTCCTTCAAAATCAAGAAGATAGTCCATCGCATCCAGGTCATTGCGTACATTGAATTCATTTTTATTCCACACACGACTCTTGTCATTGTACCTCAAGCCCATACCATACCATACAATTTTCTCAGCAATAGAATTATCAAGCATAATGGCTGAAGCAAGGTTTGTTACTGCCCCTAATGTGACAATATTCAGTTTTTTACCATATGGGATTTTCTTGACCTCATCAATAATGAAGTTTGCTGCTTCCGAGGGCATGGCTTTGGTATCTCCCCAATATCCGGTCTGCTCATTTGCTCCCATAGGATGCGGAATATCCATTCTGTCATGAAGCCTTAAAAGATCCTCATTGATCTTTTGACTAACATAAACACTGCTATCACTTGCGTTTGGATGCATATTCCATTGCGCAGAGCAGAGACCGAGAATTTCAATTTTCGGATCAATTAATGCCAGACTAATAGCAAACAGATCATCAATTTCATTTCCTGTATCACTATCAATAATCATGCTGAATGTTTCAGGACGCTTTATCTTTTTACCATAGGAAATAAAGGTGATAATAACGGATATGACAATGCCAATCACCAATAGCGTCCTGATAGCGCGCCAAATCTCTTTTTTTAATCTGCTATAAAATCCCATGATCTATCAATTAAATTTAGGAATCAATACTGAGTCAAGCTCAATTGCCCCATCAAGCAAGGGGTCAGAAATGAGCTTATGCTGCAAATCCATAATATCAATGGTTTGTACTGAAACGGAAGCATCAATAGCCATAGATGCTGCAACTGCTGCTGCTTGTCCCAATACCATAAAAACAGGTTCCATTCTGATGGATCCATAAGCAATGTGGGTAGCACTCAGGCCTACAGGGACCAAAAGATTAGTACACTCATTGCGATTTGGTGTTATTGATCTGTAAGAAATGGGGTAGGGTGGGAAGCCTCCAATCTGGACATCCCCTTCATTTTTTACCATTCCATTTACTACCAGGCGCTGACAATTATGTGAATCCATTGTATAGGCAGCCAGACCTATTCCGTCATCTATTGTTACTGTGCCTGTACAATTGTTCTCAGTCATGACGTATTCACCAATCATTCTTCTTGCTTCTCGTACATATAATTGTGGTGTAAAATGATCATTATCAATGTATTCATCCTTCGGGTAACCCCATTGGAGCATCTGCTCCCGCATCTCAGCAGGCACAGATAGATCATGTCCAATAAAGTATAATAAACCTTTGGTATAATCTGTATGCGCACCAATAATAGCTTCCCGTTGTACATAGTTTGCCTCCGGATAACTCCAGTTCATCCCAATCATATCTGTACTAAAACCTCCCCTGTTATTAATATCCGTTTTTCGATTGGGCATTCGACTCCAGATAAAATAATCCCATAGTGATCTGGAACCGCTTTTCTCAATAAGTCTCAGCAGAAGCTCGTAATGTGTTGAATCATAATTATCAGGACGCGCAATGGGAAGCATGTTTTCAGCACTGTCTGTCAGACAAATACGATAGTTGTAAGCTTGAATTGCTTTGTCGCCGGAACCGCGTGCCTTGAGTGATTCACTGCCAATACCCCAGAGCAGACCACTTGTTGAATCCCCGGGAATGATATACGGATCAATGCTATCCGGGAATTGATGTTCATGGAGTAACTGAACACCATTGTAATTTTCATTATACGCACCATTATCCTCTCTTCCAACCATATATTTTACTCCTGCTCTTGCCATCAGATCCCCTTCATAGCTGCAGTCAATGAACATTTTTGCTGAGATAAGAGTATTGGTGTTTTCCGGATTACTACACTGTTCAAGATAGATTGCATCAATAATACTCTTTCTCTTGATAACACGATTCAACCTGTGGTCATAGATTACTTTGATATCAGTACCTTCCAGAAAATCGTGATAGACCTTAAGCGCCACCTTTGGTTCAAATAACCACTGTTCAAAGTTACCATACTCCTGACCAATTTTCCTGTAAAAATCTCTTGATAAACCAGTCACAGCATGCTTATTGCCAATATCTGTTTTTCCCAGTCCTCCGGTTGTCAATCCTCCTAATCGGGTTCCCGGTTCGATCAATACAACTGTTTTTCCCATTTGATGAGCACTATATGCAGCAATTATCCCTGCAGATGTGCCTCCATATACACAAACATCAATTTCTATTTCAATGATCTCCTTCGAGCAACTGAATAAAGTAAGTACAGTAGTACACAGGATAAATAGTCTGGTGAACATTATGCTATATTTTTATTTTGAACCATCCAATTTCATCTTCAACACAACTGCCTTCACCTCAAGGCGACTCTTCAACTCACCATTAAAACCAATATACAATTTTTGCTCTCCCTCCATAAGATTCAAACTTCCCACTTTCACTGTTGGCCACTTGCGCTCTATAGCCTCTCCTCGCGGAACCCTGTCGGGAGATTTAACAACAAATGCATTCATTCTTTCAGGAACAGCAAAATATAACATCTCTGCGTCTGTATAAATGAGAATGTTTTCACGTTTACTCCATGGAACTGCAGCATAGGTAAGGTGAACATCATAGATACCTTCCTTTTTTACATCCAGCGTCCATGATGCTGTGTTTTCACCATCTTCGAAGCCAAAGAGCCAATCATTTGCCCATCCATTTTCACCAAAAAAATGGACCCCACCCTCTAATTCAGCCTCTGTGGCAGGTAATGTTACTACAGGCGACTCCTTATAACCTACCGGAATCGCCGGTTGGTATGGTAGATCCTGGGTAAGCTCTGTATACCAAGCTGCAATTGTATCTGTTAATCTGGCAGTTATCATTGGCTCTGATTCAGAAATATTTCTCTTCTGACCCGGGTCTTCAATCATGTTATATAAAGAGGTTTCACCATTTGACTGAATGACAAGCCTGTATTCAGGTGACCTGACAGAAACAGGGGAGGGCTGAAGTTTTTTCTTCACCTGGTGTGTAAAAATTAATCGGTCCGGAATGCTATCCCCATTCAGCATGTAAGGGGATAAATCAATTCCATCTAATGGAAATTCCTCTTTAAACTTTAGCCCGCACAAAGCATGTAAAGTGGGAAGGATATCTATATGTGAAGCAAGACCATACTGTATTTTTCCTGCAGGTACAACACCCGGATATCTTATCAACAAAGGTACACGGACACCACCCTCATCTACCTGGCCTTTAATGCCTTTCATTCCTGCGTTATACCTCACTCCATTCGGCCCGTTATCTGTCATGAACAATACAATTGTATTATCGGATAATTTAAGCTCATCCAGTTTTTTTAATATCCGGCCAATATTGTCGTCGATATTCTCACACATTCCATATATCGCAGCATTCTTATCATCCATCCCTTTCTCTTTGTACTTATCAAAGTATTTGTCTGCAACCTGGAAAGGACTATGTGGGGTATTATAGGGTATATAACAAAGAAATGGTTCATCACGGTTCTTTTCAATGAAAGAAAGCGCAGAATCAGTGAGAATATCAGTGATATACCCTTCAGTAACTACCTCTTCTCCATTGTATTCTAATTTTGTGTCGAAGTAATTATTCCAGTGACCTGCTGTAAATCCAAAGAAAGTATCAAAGCCTTGTCCTTTTGGATTGTGCGGAAAATGTTCTCCATTGTGCCATTTCCCAAAACAAGCGGTTACATATCCATTTTCCGAAAATGATTCGGCAAGTGTTTTTTCTTCTGGTCTCATGATCTCCTTACCATGAGTAACCCAGGTCGTGCCGGTTCGAAGATGATACCTGCCTGTTAGCAAACTTGCCCTCGTAGGCGCACTAACCGGACTTACATAAAATCTGTCAAAAAGCAATGCCTCCTCCTTTAATTGATCCAGCACAGGAGTTTCCACTACTTTATTTCCAGTGAAACCAAAATCACCATAACCCTGATCATCAGTCATGATCAGAACAATATTCGGAGGCTGTACCTTCGTCTCACAAGCAGATACTATAAATAGCCCGGTTATAATTATTCCGGATAGCGACTTTATTTTCATATCAAATTTGATTTAATCTATACTTTACTTCAAACATCATCTGCTCACTTCCTTTCTCTCTTCCGATAGCTATCGTCCCGATAGCTATCGGGATTCTCCCTCCGAATTCCCCTCTATCAACTTCACTCTCTGCTTCACACTTAAATGACTAAAGAGTGGATACTCAGGTGTATTCATGCAGTAATCTACCAATTGATCAATAGGGGATGTAGCCACATGCATACGTGTGTCGGAAGATACATAATAGATAAGGACTTTACCACTCTTTTTGCAAACCCATCCGTTTGTGAACAAAACATTGGATACATCGCCAATTCTTTCAATGCCTTCCCGGGCCATAAAATAACCTCCCGGTTTGGCAATTACCTTCGTAGGATTTTTAAGGTCATTTTTTGTCATCTTATTATTCACAATTATGCTTAGTTCTCTAAGCGATCCCACCAGGTACGCTTCATAATGATCATGCATACAACCACAATACCGGCTGTTACAAGCAGGTGCATGTTCATCTTGATCACAAGGTAGAAAGGCAGGGCTACAAGAGCAGTCTGCCCAATGATACCAATAGCAATGTTGAACATATTCATTCCAAAGTTTTTATTTGGTTTGAAAGTTGAATCAGCAGCCATTACTTGCTCTTTTATTGGTTTCCAGAATCCCCATGGTTTAACGTTCTTGTAGAAGTTTACAAGTACCTCGTTCTCAGTCGGACCATGCAGGAAGGTTCCCAATACACAAGCAATCATGGATGTAACAAGAATAATTGGGAAGAAATAAAGAATTCGGATAGAAGCTGCATGATTAGGGAAGAGTGCTTCCAGCATATCAAAACCTAAAGCAGCACTGATATACGGCATCAGGCCAACAAGAATCCCAATAAGCATTCCCCAGAAATATCCCTGTGCATTAAACCTCCACCAATACCATTTCAAAATATTGGAGGCCATGTACGATCCCCAAAGTGCAGATACCAATATCTGTAACACCTGGTTCACATTCTTAGCGAAGAATCCAAGGATGATACTAACGATTACTGTAACGATACCGGCAGTATAATTGCTTGTCCTGATCTGCTTGTTTGATGCATCTGGCTTGATATATTTCAGATAGATGTCATTTGTAATATAGGCCTGTGCAGCATTTAGTGTGCCTGCAAAAGTTGACATAAATGCAGCAAGCAATCCGGCAAGCAGTAAGCCCAGTAATCCAACCGGTACAAACTGATTGATTGCTGAAGGCAGTATCTGCTCAAAATCAATTTTATCGCCAACCATCAGGTTCAGGTTGTCGTAGAATAGGATACCAAGAAGTGCAAAACCGGCTATCATTAGATATCTGGAAGGCATAAGAACTACAGAGACAAATCCACTCATTTTTGCAGCTTCTTTTGGCGATTTTGTTGCCAGAATTTTCTGCATGTCATAATTTGGTGCCGGTCCGGCAACAGAGACAAGGATTCCCTTCATGACCATCATCCAAAAGAACAGACTGAACAACTGGTAACCGTCTTCTGCTATTTTCTTGTTGACTTCCGGGATTATGGTACTCCAATCCATGTCCAGCCTTTTTCCAAAGAACGGACTTCCCCAACCCTCAGGCACCAGGGTGGCAATATCTACATTTCCAAGCTTCACCATGGCTATTATAGCAATAACAATCGCAGAGATGGTCATAATGGTATACTGAACTACATCAGCCCAGACAATACTGTTCATTCCCCCAAGAATCGCATACAATACGGCAAATAATGTAAAGATAACTCCATAAAAATGAGGAACATACTCAGCTCCAAGTGCTGCAGTTATTCCTGAGTTCCAAGCCTCTGGCATAAAGATCATAATGAATTTTCCCAATCCGATAAAACCGTAAGCCAGAAATCCCAGGCACCCGAGGAGTGCAAATACTACAACTATGTTATGTGAGAGCTTTGCACCTGATCCGGATCCAAAACGTGTTCCAATCCATTCTGCTCCGGTGGTTACATTCGATCGCCTTAGCCATACCGAAAGGTATACCATCAGGAAGATCTGGTTAAATACCGGCCATAACCATGGCAGCCAGATACTTTTCAATCCATAAACAAAACCAATGGTAACCAACCACATGGTTCCGCTGATGTCAAACATACCTGAGGCATTTGACAGTCCCAGCATATACCAGGGAAGCTTATTTCCACCAAGAAGATAGGCCGATTTGTCCTTCTCAGCTCTCTTCTTCATGTAAAATCCAATAAACACAGTAAAACTCAGGTAGAGTCCAATCAGGATAAGGTCAATAACATGTAATTTCATTTATAAACAATTTATCAGGATAGTTATTTGTTATAATAATAGCTTATGAAATGCTTAAAAACCGTCTAAATATAGCAATAATTTATTTCAGAAAATTAGCAAGATTGTTCATTAAATCATGAATAAATTATGTTGATTTGAACCGGCTTGCTATATTTACAATAAAATCAAATAGATGGAAATTGATAAAAGAAAATTTGGAGTTTTACCCGGAGGAAAAGAGGCTTTTCTTTATACACTTAAGAATGACAGGGGTATGGAGGTCGATATTACTAATTATGGTGGAATTGTAGGGTTTGATAAGGTGTTATGGACTGCCGTCACCGGGAAGAGTCTCGATACTGTATCTCTGAACTTAGGCTATGAGAGTGCAGATATGGAGGAGGGATATCCGGGGAATCTGCTGGTTGAGGTGGAGTATTCATTGAATGATCAGAATGAACTGCTTATCTCATATCGTGCTACAACAGATAAAACAACTCATGTCAATATGACCAATCATTCCTATTTCAATCTTAATAATTGTAAAGGGACTGTACTGGATCATGAATTGATGATTGATGCTGATTATGTTACCCGCCTGGATGACAGCCAAATTCCTGATGGATCAATTGTATCTGTAAAAGATACTGCATTTGATTTTCGTACTTCGAAACTGGTAGGAGAGGATATTCAGAATGTTGCTCCTGGCTATGATATCAACTTTGTTGTGAATGATTACTCAGGTGAATTATTGAAGGTAGCTGCTGTTTATCATGAAGGTTCCGGTCGCTCTATGGAAGTCCTGACAACTGAACCGGGTGTGCAGTTGTATACAGCAAATTACATCGATAGTATGATTGGTAAGGAGGGTCTTGAATACAAGAAACACAGTGCAATTTGTTTGGAAACCCAGCACTATCCTGATACGCCAAACAAACCTTCTTTCCCTTCAACTGTTTTACATCCTGGTGAAGAGTATACTTCACTAACTATTTATCGTTTTAAGTGGTAGAAATTTGAAAAAATTATTTCTCATATTGCTTCTCTTTCCACATGTACTGAATGCACAACATATACCGGTATGTTCGCATGCAAATTATCCCTTGAAGTCTTATGAGAATCCACTTTTCGATAGGTGGTTGTCTGCATACGATGTGAGTTTTTACCACATCAGTCTGGAAGTGTCTAATGAGAATACAGAGATTGATGGTTTTGCGACGATTGTTGTGAGGGCTCTGGAGTCTATGGATACGCTGGTGCTGCAACTAATTGATGAGCTAAGCGTTACTGATATTGAAGTTGATAGCACATTACACCCCGATTTTCTTCATGCAAATGATGTTCTTTATATTCCTGTTAGCGCCAATCAGGGTGATATCATTTCGGTGAAGATAGATTACAATGGCGATGCAGGTCAGGACAGAGGTTTCTTTGCTGGCATATCCAGGGCAAAAGATAACACCACGGATATGTGGGTTACCTATACCCTGTCTGAACCTCTCAATGCGCAGGATTGGTTTCCCGTTAAGCAGGTACTCGCCGACAAGGCCGATTCTCTTTGGGTTGATATTACTTGTGATAAGAATTTAATGTCGGGTTCAAATGGTCTGCTTGAGGAGGTGGTGGAGATTTCTTCCAGTGAACATATGTTTAAATGGCGATCAAACTATCCTATTGCCTATTATCTTATTTCATTTGCTGTAGGCGACTATCAGGATTATTCATTTATGGCTCCGCTTTCCCAGCCTGGTGATTCAGTGCTGGTACAGAATTATATTTACAATAGCGATACATATCTGGATCTTTGGAAAAATGCTATTGATGAAACGGGAGATTTGATAAATCTATTTTCAAATCTCGTTCTCGATTACCCCTTTGCCAAAGAGAAGTATGGACATACAACAGCCCCAATGGGTGGAGGAATGGAGCATCAAACCATGACTACATTAGTACATTTTGGCTTCACCCTGGTTGCGCATGAGCTTGCTCATCAATGGTTTGGCGATAATGTGACATGTGGTAGCTGGCAGGATATATGGATCAATGAGGGTTTTGCTTCATACATGGAATATATTGCATTACAGAATTTGCGTTCACAAGAAGCTGCAGATCAGTGGATGTATCAGGCTATGGGTCTGGCACTGAATGAACCGGATGGATCGGTATATGTTCCGGAGGAGGAGGCTGAAAATGTATATAGGGTATTCAATTATGAACTTTCATATAAAAAAGGTGCAAGCATACTTCATATGCTTCGAAATGAGCTGAATGATGATGATATGTTCTTCTCCGTCCTGAGAAGTTTTCAAGAGAGATACAAGGATGATGTGGCCACCGCTGTTGAGTTCAGAAGTGTTGTAGATAGTATTAGTGGAGAGGATTATTCCTGGTTCTTCGATCAATGGTATTATGGCAGCGGCTTTCCTCAATTTAATCTTGCCTGGTATCGGGAAAATGACACATTGTACATTCACAGTCTGCAGGAAGGTTCCTCATCAAAAACACCTTTTTTCAAGACACATTTCGAAATTAGTGTTGAAACTGGTGAATCATCCTTAGTTTATAGGTTTTTTCAACAGAAAAATGAAGAAGTATTTACAATTCCAATGAATTCCCGGGTAAATAACTTACAATTTGATCCCGGAAGTAAACTTCTTGCAAAGAGTAGTGTTCAGATAACCATCCCCAAGGGAAAGCTATATATTGCTGGTCCTAACCCTTTTACATCTTCTGTATTGATAAGGCTTAATCAAGTGACAGGGCAGGAGTGGGTTGAAATTATTTCTATCGATGGAAAGCGATTGCTGCGTGAATCTATAGAAACAAATCCCTATGAATTCAATCTGAGTGAACTCACCGATGGTTCCTACTTGATGATTGTCAACATTCAAGGACAGGTATTTCAGGAAAAGATCATTAAAGCTACGCTTAACTAGCCCTCACCGAAGGTAATAAAGCAGGCTAAACCCTTCTTGCTCCGCTTCCCACTTCTGCGATATAAAAATCAGGATTCAAGCCTGTTCTTGCTTCGTAATTCTTCCCTACTTCCCTGATAAACTCTTCAACAGAATCCTCCTCGACAAGACTTACAGTACAACCGCCAAATCCGGCTCCATTAGGAATATCACCTGAATATAACAGATCCAATCCCTCTATTTCATGAGAAATATTGCGCAGTTCATTGATCACTCCAACAGGATAGTTGATCCATGATTTTCCTGTTTTTTCTAGCCATAAGATATGTGCCAAATGAGAGGGCACAAGGGAATACATATCCTCCATTATAATCTGTATGCTCACCTATTAAATTTACCCTTCCTGGTGCAAAAAAGGTATGAATTGCTTCCTCACTCTCACTAATACAGGTCAATAAAACTGCTTTTTAATTCTTCAATATTCATTTTCGTTATTGTTAATTTTGTTAGTCAGATATAGCTCATCCCGATCTTATCTATGAACTTGCTCCATTTTGGATTCTTTGGAATGAACACGAAAAATAGAAATTTTTCCCCACTGACCAAAACTATATGAACATCTAAAAATCGGGCATTTTATTACCTTTGTTTATTGTCAGTTGATGAATTCCTTTATTAAAAGTATGAATATACTGAAATCTAAATTATTACGAGGCGGTCCCTTTCTAACAGGGTACCTGATCTTCTTCCCCCTGTTATTTATTCTTACTATACTATTCACAAGGGAAGAGATTCATATTTTTATAAATGGCTACCACACTCATTTTCTTGATGATCTGATGAAAATATGGACCTATTTTGGAGATGGAATGGTCTTGATTATTTTTATAGTCTTGATTATTTTCATTTCATTCAGACACTTTTTCATATTATTAGCAGCATTCCTGATCTCCGGCATAGATGTGCAATTGTTGAAGCGACTGTTTTTCCCCGATATGGCCAGGCCTGTCAAGTATTTCAAAATTCATGACATTGATTATCAGCTTTATTTGCTTCCTGATGTCCACCAGCATGGATGGCATAGTTTTCCTTCAGGACACACCGCGGCTGCTTTTGCTGTCTTTTTTGGATTGGCTTTAATGATGCACTCAAAATGGATACAACTACTCTGTTTTATACTCGCTTTTGGAGTAGCATTTTCACGTATATATCTCTCCCAGCATTTTTTAATGGATGTAGTTGCTGGTTCTGTGTTAGGAGTGTTATCAGCTTGGGTGGCATACGTGTGGTTAAATCGATACCAGGCTTCATGGCTTGACAAACCATTGCTAACACTATTGCAAAGATGAATTCATTTAAGCATGTCATATGGGTCTATGTGGCAATCCTCATATACGGATTGATATTTCTTTTGCCTTTCATCGGTTCTGTACATCTATTTGATTGGGATGAAATAATTTTTGCTGAATCAGCAAGAGAGATGTTGCAGACAGGAGATTTCATGACTGTTAACATCAATTACACACCTTTCTGGGAAAAACCACCGCTTTTTTTCTGGTTGCAGGCACTGTCTATGAAGATTTTTGGGATCAATGAGTTTGCTGCGCGTTTCCCCAACATGATATGTGGCATCTTAACACTGATGGCTATTTTCAGAATTGGAAACAAGGTGGTGAGCAAGAGATTCGGAATTATCTGGGTAGTATCATTTGCCACCGCAATATTGCCGTTTTTTTACTTTAAATCAGGAATTATTGATCCCTGGCATAATCTGTTTATTCTCTTGGGATTCGCATATTTCATATATTACCTTGATCCTGGAAACCATAAAAGAAGATATATAAAATTGGTTTTATCAGCATTTTTCTTTGGCATGGCTATCCTTACAAAAGGCCCTGTTTCAGTGCTGATTTTTGGAATGAGCTTTTTCATTTTCCTGACGATAAAGCGAATGAAAATTTCAATCTCTTTCTGGCATGTTCTCACCTTTCTTATCGTTTTGCTGGTGACAGGAGGCTCCTGGTATCTCTTGCAAATCCTGAATGGAAATATTGAGGTTCTCAAGGAGTTCATTCGCTATCAGGCAACGTTATTTTCACAGGATTATGCCGGACATGGTGGATTTATGGGATACCATTTTATAATACTATTTTTTGGAGTATTTCCGGGATCAATTCTGTTTTTAACCAGTTTTACTAAGAAAGTAGAAGATAATGATCTGCAGCAGATGTTTAGAAAATGGATGTACATTCTATTCTTCCTTGTACTGATCTTATTCTCTGTGGTTAAAACCAAGTTAATGCATTATAGCTCACTGGCATATTTTCCTGTCACCTATCTTGCTGCTTGGGTTTGGGACAAATGGAACAATAGAAAAATTGAAATAAAGACCTGGCAGCTTATTCTCATCTCTTTTATTGCCTTACTCTATTCAGTACTTGCTATTGCTTTGCCAATCTACGGAGTCAAGCCAAAATGGATTCCTTCATTGGGGTTTAGCAAATTTCCGAATTTCCTGAACAATGCATTGAATGCAGACATTACATGGACCGGATTTGAATTTCTTATTGGGGTTTTTCTCATCGCAGGAGTAATATATTCAATTAGGATGATCAGGAAACGGGAGGCAAAGGGCATGCTGATATTGCATATTGTAACACTGCTGTTTGTTACCTCCATGGTTTATATCTACACACCTAAAATAGAGTCTGTTACGCAAAATTCGGCTATTGAATTTATCAAGGAACATGCCGAAAAGAATGCATATATTACAACCTTGGGATACAGATCTTATGCAACACATTTTTATGGAGGAATAGCACCGGATATGGTGCCGGAAAACGATGATATAGATGAACTTCTGAATAGCTCACATCAAACTGACATATACATTTTAATGAAAGTTGATGACAAACAGAAGTACCTGGCGAAATATCCAAAACTGGAATTTTTGTATGAAAAAAATGGATATGCTTTTTCCATTTTGCCAAAGGTGATTCCTGATGAAGGAATTGAGTGACAACCTTCACTTTCAATTTCTGGTAATAAAACCATTTTATCATTATCTTTGACAACTAATCCATATTTATCCATTTAAAAACCAATCAATGAAATCTCTATCAGTACTATCAATCATTCTTCTGGCATTTTTTCTGACAGCTTGTAATAATACTCCAAAAGAGCCATGGCAGGATCTTTTTAATGGAGAAGATCTTAGCGGGTGGACGCAAAAAAATGGCGAAGCGCTATATGAAGTGGAAGACAATGTTATAATTGGTAAAACGGTATTGAATACGCCTAATAGTTTTCTTTGTACAGACAAAACTTATGGGGATTTTATCCTGGAATTTGATGTGATTGTTGACAATAGCTTGAATTCCGGTGTACAGATAAGAAGTGAGAGCTATGCTGAATATAGAGATTCAAGAGTACATGGATATCAGGTGGAAATCGACCCATCCGACAGAGCTTGGTCAGGAGGTATCTATGATGAAGCCAGACGAGGTTGGCTGTATGCTCTCGATCTGAATGAAGAGGGTGTTGGTGCCTTAAAGCAAGATGAATGGAATAGTTTCAGAGTAGAGTGTATCGGAACCAGTATCAAAACATGGATCAATGGTGTGGCTATTGCAAATCTGTATGATGAGATGACCGCAGAGGGTTTTATTGCATTACAGGTTCATTCTGTTGGAGATAATCCTGAAAGAGAAGGGATAACAGTAAAATGGAAGAATATCCGGATTATTACTGAAGATGTGGAGCAGTATGCAACGGAATCAGAGGCTCCGGAATTTAGCAGATTGGTAAATAGCCTGACTGAAAGTGAGATTGCAGATGGATGGAAACTTCTTTTTGATGGTGTATCAACAGATGCTTGGAGAAAAGCATATGCTGAAGAATTTCCGGAAAAAGGATGGATTGTCGAAGAAGGGACACTTACCGTTCTTCCTTCAGATGGTGCAGAATCACAAAATGGGGGTGACATTGTAACGATAAATGAATATGAAAATTTCGATCTTCAGCTTGAGTTTAAAATTACAGAAGGTGCCAATAGTGGTATAAAATATTATGTTACTGAAGCAGAAAATAACGGGGGATCTGCCATTGGACCGGAGTACCAAATCCTTGACGATAATAGTCATCCTGATGCAGTATTGGGAAGCCATGAAGGAAGCCGAACCCTGTCCTCATTGTATGACCTTATCAAACCTTCTGAAAAAAAGAGATTTTATGGTGTTGGAGTATGGAATTCTGCCCGCATTGTTTCCGAAAATGCACATGTTGAACATTATTTAAACGGAATCAAAGTAGTTGAATTTGACAGAGGAAGTGAAGCCTTCAGAACACTTGTCTCAGAAAGTAAATATAAGGACTGGGATAACTTTGGTGAAGCTGAAGCAGGACACATCCTCCTCCAGGATCATGGCAATGAAGTATCCTTTAGAAGTATTAAGATAAAAGAATTGTAGGAAGCTAAAACTTAACAACTTTCTGATTCTCAGCGCTCTCGTAAGCTGCTTCAATCACCCGGATCACATCTCTTGCTGATTCGGCACTGACTGCAGGCGGAGCACTATTTCTGATACTCTCGTAAATTGAGTCATAGTAACCGGAGTAATCTCCTTTCATGGTGGGAATGCGCTCCTTAATATCATTACCATCTTTATCAGTAACCAGCAATCCCCACGTCTCTTCAGGATCTTCACCCCAGCCTTCAGAGTTTTGTGTCATTCCGGATTTTAGCTGCGCTTCCTGGGGGTCCAATCCATTTTTAATAAAGCTACCCTGGGTACCATGTAATGAGAACCTTGGCGCTTCTTGTTTTACCAGGTAACTGCCTCTTACAAAACATTTTACATTCGGATAATACAATAACAGATCAAAGCTGTCATCCACCAGACTACCGGTTCGTTGGGCACGCACATCAGCGTATAGGTACAATGGCATTCCAAAGAGTTGCAAAGCTTGGTCTATCACGTGAGACCCAAGGTTATATAGCGTCCCGGTTTCACTTTCCACCCGCTCTTTCCATGAATCCTGAAGAAAATTTCTGAATCTGTCAAAATGCAATTCAAAGGAGACAAGTCGGCCACAGGCCTCTTTTTCTATCAGCTCTTTAACAGTCAAATAATCCCCATCCCATCGACGATTCTGATAGACACTTACCAATAATCCTCTCTTATTTGCCAATGCTATAATCTCATCAGCCTGAGAACTTTTTAATGTGAATGGCTTCTCAACAACAATGTGTTTTCCCGCCTTCAGAGCTTCTATAGCCATGTCATAGTGATAAAGGTCCGGAGTATTTACAATAACGAGTTCAATTTCCCGATCATTTAATATATCCTTGTAGTTTCGCACCAATGTTGCTTTGCCATGCTTCCCTTTGGAATTGCTTTTGTTCCTTTCCAAAATCTTTCTTATTTCAAAATGGGGATGTGCTTCCAGAATTGGACCATGAAAAACGATTCCCGACATTCCATAAGATGCTATTGCGCTTATAATTGGTTTCATATTTTTCTTTTAGTGTTAAGCGAAAATACAAAAAAGCCCGAATCACAAAGATTAAAATGAAGATTCTTTCAAACATCCCCACGGAAATAGGAATTAAATCTGAATTCTTGATATAATAGTATAAGTTATGCAACAAAAAACTGTTATTCATTTTTGTAGAAACAGGTGATTTATTTAACACTAATTATTTTACTACAATTGCTATCTTGCACTTTGAATTGATTGTCTGTTTATTGAAGAAATTATTAAAAAATATTTATTAAATCGATGAAAACTAAGGCTTTAACTGTATTGATCACTTTTACTTTGTTATTTGTAATCTCTTGTAATTCATTAACTCAGAATAATGTTGAGCAACAAAATGTGAAGAATATCATTTTTATGATAGGCGATGGAATGGGATTGAACCATATGTATGCTGCGATGACAGCGAATGGAGGAACACTTGCACTTGAGGAAATTACGCATGTAGGTCTTCAAAAGACATATTCAGCAAGTAGATATATCACAGATAGCGGGGCAAGTGGTACTGCAATGGCTTGTGGTAAAAAAACGTACAACGGAGCGATTGGCGTTGATATTGAGAAGAACGAACTGGAATCTATTTTAAAGGTGGGGGAGAAAAACGGATACGCAACAGGTCTCGTCGCTACATCCACTATAACCCATGCTACACCGGCTACTTTTATTGCCAATGATACAAGTCGCGGTAATTATGAAGCCATTGCATTAGATTTTCTCCTTACGGATATTGATGTTTTTATTGGAGGTGGACTTGATAATTTTACCAAGAGAGAAGATGGTCGAGACCTAACAAAAGAGTTGGAGGAGAAAGGATATACAGTTACCAGAAGCATGGGCGAATTGGCTGGTGTAACAGATGGAAAACTAGCTGCTTTTACTGCTGAAGGCTCAAATCCGCGTGCAACTGAAGGTAGAGGTGATATGCTGGCCATTGCCACAAAGAAAGCTCTGGAACTATTGAGTCAAAATGAGAAAGGTTTTTTCATCATGATCGAAGGTTCACAAATAGATTGGGGTGGACATGACAACGATCAGGATTATGTTGTTACTGAAACACTGGATTTCGATAAAGCCGTTAAAGTTGCACTGGATTTTGCAAAGGCGGATGGCGAGACCCTGGTAGTGATCACTGCTGACCATGAAACTGGTGGAATGATCGTACTGAATGGTGATTTCGATTCTGGTTCAGTTGAAACTGTATTTACCACAGGAGGTCATACAGGTCAGCTAATTCCGGTTTATTCATATGGACCATTTGCTGAGTTGTTTACCGGGATATTTGAGAATACAGGATTCAAGGAACGTTTTGAAAAGGCCTGGGGTATCATTACTGAATAATTGAAGATTTGAAGTGTGAAGAAGAGCGAAGACTTATTTGATGACGGAATGAAATTACCTCTGGTTGAGGAATTTTATACCCTGCAGGGAGAGGGCTACCATACTGGTTCTGCTGCTTATTTTATACGTATTGGTGGTTGCGACGTTGGTTGTAGCTGGTGTGATACTAAGTTTTCATGGAACCCCGATCTTCATCCACCTGTGGATATCCGGCAGATCGTGGATCATGCTTCAGCGAATCCGGCTGCCGCAGTTGTCGTTACAGGAGGGGAGCCATTGATGGCTAATATGAATCCCTTAACAGAAATGTTGAAAGAGAAGGGAATCAAAACTTTTTTAGAGACTAGTGGTGCATATGAATTAACTGGTGACTGGGACTGGATTTGTCTTTCGCCAAAACGAAATATGCCTCCTGTTGGTGATATACACAAGGTAGCACACGAGCTAAAAGTAATTGTAACAGGGGAGGAAGATCTGGATTGGGCCATTGAGCATTCAGGTTTGGTTAATGAAAATTGTAAACTTTATCTGCAACCGGAATGGAGCGTCAGAGAAGAAGTTCTTCCCATAATTATAGAATTTGTAAAAGAAAACCCAAATTGGCAGATCTCAATTCAAGCGCATAAGTATATGCATATACCGTAATCCACAAATACTACTGCAATGAAAGTTCGACAGCTTTTAGTTTTACTCTTCCTGATGAGTATGCCTGTATTCGGACAATACTCCACCAATTCAAAAAAGGCCATTAAGATTTATGAAAAGGCCCAATTGCAATTTCGTTCAAGAAATGACTTGGAAGCAGAGGCTTTGGTATGTAAAGCGCTTAAGGCGGATGATCAGTTCATTGAGGCCTGGTATATGCTGGCTCAGATTTACCTGGATAAAAACATGGGTTCTGAGGCGGCAAGTTATTTTTTAAAAGGACTTGAAGTTGATCCCGGTGCCAATCCGGATGGATTTCTTAAAGTGGCTGAGGTGGAATTTTCAGTTGGTGAATACTATAAAACGCGGGAACATATACAGCGATGGGAGAGCTTTGGAATTATGGATAAAATCTCACTTGCCAGGGTAGGAGTTTTAAGGCTGAATACAGATTTTGCAATTTGGGCTGTTGAAAATCCGGTGCACTTTGAGCCTGAGAACCTGGGTGATTCCATTAACTCTTTATTGTCGGAGTACTGGCCATCACTCTCCATAGATGAACTTACACTCTTTTTTACTGTAAAAGGACCAATGAATCCTGCATATCCTCCTGAGAGGACATCGCTTCAGGAAGATTTCTATTATGCCAAAAAAGAGGACGGAATCTGGAGGAAAAGAGTGGACCTCGGACCTCCGGTGAATTCTAACAAAAATGAAGGTGCCCAGACAATTACTGCTGATGGAAAATATATCTATTTCACAGCTTGTAATCGTGCAGATGGACATGGGAGAATGTGCGACTTGTACTACTCCAAAATTGAGAATGGAAAATGGAGCAAGCCGGTTAACATGGGTGATCTTATCAATACTGCTTACAGCGAAAAGCATCCTGCAATTTCAGCGGATGGAAGGAGATTGTTCTTTACCAGTAACAGGCCGGGTGGATTAGGAGATTATGATATATGGATGTCTGAACTTCAAGGAGATAGGTGGGGAGCTCCCGTAAATATGGGTGATAGTATAAATAGTCCGGGAATAGAACAATCCCCTTTTATACACCCCGACCAGCAATCACTTTATTTTTCATCGGATGGTTGGATTGGAATGGGACAGGGCGATCTGTTTATTTCTCGCTTAAAGTCTGATTATACATGGTCGGCACCTGAGAATCTGGGTTATCCGATTAATACGCATAATGAGGAAATTGGTATGATCGTAAATGCCATGGGTGATCGTGCATATTTCTCATCAAACAGAAGGGAAGGAACAGATATCGATATCTTTACCTTTGAACTGCCAAAGAGTGTTAGGCCGATACCTGTTTCATACATGACAGGAAGAGTATATGATTCAAGGAATATGAAAGGCATAAAGGCGACATTTCAGTTGATTGATCTGGAATCAGGGGATCTTGTAATGGAATCAAATTCGAATGAAGGTGAGGGAGATTACCTCATCAGTTTACCTTCTCAGGCTAGCTATGCATTTAATGTTTCTCAACCGGGATTCCTTTTTTATTCAGACCATTTTGCTATGGAGCAGGAATATTCAAACCTGCATCCTTTTGTGAAGAATATTCCGCTGGAACCAATCAAAAAAGGAAAAATGATTGTGCTGAATAATCTGTTTTTCGATACTGACTCTTATATGCTGAAGAATCAATCGACCATTGAACTCAATAAGATTTATGACTTTTTGGAACTTAATACCAATATAAGGATTGAAATTTCAGGACATACAGACAATACAGGTAGCGCAAAGCACAATATGGAATTGTCTGAAATGAGGGCAGCCGGGGTGGTGAAATATCTTCTCAGTAAAGGAATTTCAACGGATAGACTGGAATCCAGGGGATATGGTGATTCCAGAGCCATTGACTCCAATGAAACAGAGGAAGGGAAAGCAAAGAACAGAAGGACAGAGCTGAAGATTATTGGTGTAGAGTAAGGCGGTAGCAGGCACCCCGCAACCTTAACAAAAAAACTCAGCAGTTTTACTAAACACTTCCTCAAACCCTTTGTCCACCAATTCATCCTCGTTGTTTCTCCCAATTGGGAATGGAATCTCATGTGAGTACTGAAATGGAAAATCCATAATCTCTATATCTGTGGGAATATTCAGATCTTTGCCACGCATGGTTTCCACAATCTTATCAGATGGAATTACAGCGTCGTTTTTTAGTCCGATTACCTTGATCCTGTCAGCATTGGCCTTGAAAGTATCTTCTCTCAAATCACGATTTAGATCCGGACCGATCATCGAACGAAATGCTTTTCCTAACGAAGATCTTTTTAGAAGATGTGTATATGCCTTATTGTCTTCTATGTCATTTTCGAGATTATTCACAAAGTAATGCACCAATTTCTTGAATGCACTGCTGTCCATTATTAATTTCGATTCTCCATCCATGTCCTTAAAAACCGCTCCGCCACAGAAAAGCATGATTTTACTATCACTAAGCACTCCATTTTCATCGGCAATTAACATATTCTGCGCAAGAAAGGCTCCAATTGAATACGCAAAGAGATCAACCCTGGTATCTGCCTGAAAATAGGGGTGAAGACCATGCTTCATCGATTGTATCAACTTGAACATGTCATTGGCTGACTGGTATCCTGAGAGATAAAAGCGATGAGGGAAACTATCCAGCCTGTGACTGAGAGCGGCATTCATGAATGTTGATTTAGACAGTTGATTGATTACTGAAGACCTTCGCAGCATAAGGTTTTGCATCACCCTTGGCTGACTCCACAGCGATGGGGCCCTGTTCATATGAAAAGCCATGGGAAAAAGGATAACCGGAGAACCTGTTTTTAAAGTAAGGGAAAGGGCCCATGGCAAATATTTTTTCCAGCTCTTCTCATTGAGTCCATGCATCAGCATGATGGCTCTGTTTCCTTTATCGTATCCTCGTGGCAGGAATATGTGGTATGTAAATTCCTGGTTCTCCTTTATATAGGCATCTTTTTCAGGGAAAAACTTTCGTGATTCCTTGTGACTCTTCTTCTCTCGCTTTGGTAATATCCCATTTGTATCAGAGATAAATGGCAAGGTGACAATATCTACAGGGTAATCTTCCAGTTGATGAAATGGCTTTGCAGATCTGAATTCCGTAAATAGTTCGTTATATGATGTACTCAGTTTCATGTGTCGTTTCTTATTAATTATTAATCCCAATCTAAGCCCGGTCAGTGAAACTACCCTTAGTAGTCAAGAGCTATTTAGTTTTTACTTTATACAAAGCTCTGCAAACTTAATTTCAGAAAGAAATACCAGGGGTATACACCCCAATGCTGGTACGATCTGACTTGCTATTGGGGTGAAATCCTGAATAGTGGGATGATTGAATTCACCAAGCGAAAATAAAAGTCCGGATTTACGAAAATGCTAAATGAAATCTGTTATTTTTGTCAATCAAAGCTCATCCCTGTACTGTAATCTTGAACTGGTTTCAGGATAACAGGACAAAAAACATGAAATTGTTCAGCAATTGATAATGAACTTTCTGCTAAAAGAAATACCGGCTTACCTGAAGGATAGAACCAACGTTCTTCAACAAATCCTCTTTACTGCAATATTTGCTTTGGTATTTATTAATATTTATTCGCCTTTCAATGCAGCATCGTGGTTTGATGCGGGTGAAGTTGAGTTTTTCTTCTATTCAAGTCTCTATATCCTTGCAGGGATGCTGTTTATCGTTTTTAGCAGACTTATTTTCGTGGCCATTGGCAAAAAGCGAAGAATTAATTTCATTATTTATATTTTATGGATTACACAGGAGATTCTCCTTCTGGCATTGGTTTACACCCTGATGGATATCTATCTGCTCGAAAATTCCGATCATATCTCATCACAATATATCAAACTGCTATTTGCCACACTGTTTGTTCTTGCTATTCCTTATTCCTTAAGTTGGTTGTGGTACTTATGGAAAGATCAAAAGCGACAGTTGCAGGTACTTTCACAGGCAACTTCACATGAATACAGTAGCAAAAAATTGATCAATTTTTATGATGAAACCAACAAAATGAGATTTTCTGTTAACTCAGCAGATGTGCTCTACATAGAATCAACCGATAATTATGTAACTATATTTTTTGAATACCAGGATAGGATCAAGAAATATATGCTTAGAAATACAATGAAGCGACTTGAAAAGGAACTTGAAAAAACACTGATCAGAAGATGTCATCGCTCCTATATGGTGAATTTTGAAAATGTGAAAATGGTTCGCTTAACAGGTACAAGTCTCTTCATTTACATTGACACATTTGAAGAACTGAAAATTCCGGTTTCCAGAACCTATGCAGAGAAGGTTCATGAGTTTATTAATACATTATCAATTTGATGATATCAGAAAATCTTTACACTTTTGCAGTCTTGCTTTTTTCTGAACTTGACTAAATAGTGCCTGTAAGAACCGAGTTTACGAGCACGACGAAGTCAAACATTTATAATTTTGCAGAGTTTTCTTGCAGGCACTAAAAAATTTAAGCAAGCATTAACTTGACAAATAAATATTATTTAAATCAATAATCAGCTATGAATAAGAGAGTTACCTTGATCTCCGTATTTTTACTTCTTGCTTTTAATTTGCAGGTAATTAACGGACAAGAGGGTGGGTATAAATTTGATGATAAGATTGATATTCCTGTTACTTCAGTAAAAGATCAGCACAGGTCAGGAACATGCTGGAGTTTCGCTGTTATTTCATTTCTTGAGGCTGAACTGATCAGAGTTGGAAAGGGTGAGTATGATCTGTCTGAAATGTTTTTGGTAAGAGCGTCTTATGCTGAAAAAGCTGAGAAATATGTCAGGATGCATGGTAAAACTAATTTCGGACAGGGCGGACTGGCACAAGATATGATCCTTGTGTGGAAGAAATATGGATTGCTAACTGAGGAGGCTTATGAGGGAGAGGTCATAGGAGAAAAAGGCCACGTGCATGGAGAAATGGATGAAGTACTGAAAGGCTATATCGACGCTGTACTTAAAAACAGAAATCAGAAACTCTCTTCAGGATGGTTGAAAGCCTTTAATGGAATTTTAGATGCCTACCTGGGAGAAATACCCGAATCATTTTCCTCTAAAGGTCAGGATTATACTCCTGTGACATTTGGGAATAGCCTTGGTTTAAATCCTGAAGATTTTGTAACAGTTGGTTCATTTACGCACCATCCATTTTATGAACCTTTTATTCTTGAAATTCCTGATAACTGGGGCTGGAATGAAATAAACAATGTTCCCCTTGATGAATTGATAGATATATTGGACAATGCTTTGGCAAATGGGTATACAGTATGCTGGGATGCTGATGTCAGCGATAAAGGATTCGACTGGAAAAGAGGTGAAGCATTGATTCCGGAGCAAACAGTTGAAAATATTGACAACCTGGAGAGAGCAAAATGGGATGAACTTTCAGCCAGGGAGAAAAAGGCCTTGATGTACAATTTCTCTTCTCCGAAAGTTGAAAAGGATATTACACAGGAGATGCGCCAGGAGGCCTTTGATAATTACCTTACCACAGACGACCATCTGATGCACATCACCGGGATGGCGACTGACCAGGATGGAAAGACCTTTTACAAAGTCAAAAACTCATGGGGTGTAGAATCACACATATACGAAGGTTACTTTTATGCTTCAGAGGCGTTTATGAAAGCTAATACCATTTTCTTCATGGTTCATAAAGATGCATTGTCAAAAAGCATAACAAAGAAGCTTGACTTGTAAACCACTTTTACCTTTTTACTTTTCACTTTTACCTTTTTACTTTTCACTTTTACCTTGTTAATTCTATCTTTGTAATCGAATACTCAGATAATGTGAAGATGATGAGGAGCCTTTTCCAGATTTCGCTGGTTCTATTGAGCCTGCTGCTTTTTAATAGTGCCGTAATTTCCCTCAATACTCAGGAAGAGAGTGTTGAGTTGCCTGTTTCTATAGATCCTCCATTCTTACAAGCTGATTCTGCCTGGGTAGATTCCTTGATGCTTCAGATGACCCTGGAGGAGAAAATTGCACAGATGCTGATGATTCATGCCTATTCCAATCTTGATGTTTCCCAAACACGCGAGTTGGAAAAGCAAATCAGGAATTACAAAGTAGGTGGCATCATGTTCTTAAAAGGACATCCGCTTCGTCAGGCCCATCTGACCAACAGATTGCAGGAAGTTTCTGAGATACCACTTATGATCGCAATGGATGCTGAATGGGGGCTTGCAATGCGGCTTGATAGCGTAATCAGCTATCCACAACAAATGATGCTGGGAGCCATTTCAGATAATTCTCTTATCTATCAAATGGGAAATGAGATTGCAGAACAGTTGAAGGACCTGGGTGTGCATATGAATTTTGCGCCCGTTGCCGATATCAATAATAATCCAAAAAATCCTGTCATTAATACCCGCTCATTTGGAGAGCAAAGGGATAATGTTTCAGAAAAAGTAATCTCCTATTTCAAAGGGATGCAAGACAATGGATTGCTTGTTACGGCTAAACATTTTCCCGGACATGGAGATACAGAACATGATTCACATAAAACATTGCCGCTGATTAATCATCCGATTTCCAGACTTGATTCTATTGAGTTGTATCCATTTAAAAAGTCAATTAAAAATGGAGTATCAGGTATCATGCTTGCACATCTGCAGGTCCCGGCACTGGATTCTACCCCTGACAGAGCAACTTCACTATCTGAGAAAGTTGTCAAAGACCTCTTACAGCAAGAAATGGGTTTTAAAGGTTTGTGTGTGACTGATGCATTGAGTATGAATGGAGTAGTCAATTATTTTAAACCTGGTGCGCTGGAACTGGAAGCTGTAAAAGCGGGAAATGATATCCTTTTGATGCCCTCGGATGTGAGGAAAGTAATCAATACTATCCACAGAGCAGTGAAACGGGGAGTAATAACAGAAGAAGAGATTGATATCCATTGCCGAAAGATTCTGATGGCAAAATCCTGGCTTGGTCTGGAAAAACAAAAGCCTGTAGATACAGATGGTCTTCATCAAAAGTTAAATGCGAAGCTTTACCTTCCATTGCAACATCAGCTAATTGAAAATGCCATTACCCTGCTTAGAAACGAGAATGAGCTTATACCTTTCTCTGATCTGAGCACACTGCAACTGGCAACATTGAATATTGGAGCGGAGAATGAAACTCCCTTTACACAGACACTGGACCTCTACCTGACTGGAAAACATTACTTTTTTAATGACCTGGATAATTTCCCCCAGTGGGAAGATTTTGCAGGGGAATTGGTCAGCTATAATACCCTGATTGTAAATATTCATAAAACAAAAGTGCGGACTGCCGGATTTGGAATAACGGAGGACACCCGGCAATTTCTGAAGTCTATTCAATTCAATGGCAATATTGTTTTAAATCTATTTGGATATCCATATGCATTGGGTGAACTGGATAGCCTGGATCTTTTTGACGCCATAGTAGTTTCCTATTCGGAAGATTTGTTAAATCAGCAATATTCTGCTCAGGGACTATTTGGTGGTATATCATTTACAGGTACAATTCCTGTTGCAGCAGGCTCCTGGTTTCCGGCTGGATCTGGTGTAAGATCAAATGGAGGAAGCAGGTTGAAATATTCTATTCCTGAAAATGTTGGAATGAGTAGCGATACTTTGCAATTGATAGACGAGATTGTTCAGAATGCCATTCGGGAAAAAGCGATACCTGGTTGTCAGGTACTTGTGGCACGCAGAGGTGAAGTGATCTGGAATAAATCTTATGGATATCATACTTACAGGAATCGAGTAAAAGTTAAAAATGGAGACATCTATGATCTTGCCTCTCTAACCAAAATTAGTGCTGCGATTCCTTCATTGATGCTCTTGCAGGATCAACAGAAGTTTAGTGTCGACAGCTCACTTAAAGCCTATCTGCCTTCAATTGACACATCGGATAAGGGTGATCTTCTTATCCGCGAAATACTTACACATCAGTCAGGTCTGGCAGCATGGATTCCATTCTATCAATCGACATTGGAGACACTGGATACATCTGAGACTCTCTTCAGTAATAATTTTTCGTATAAATATCCATTGAAATTGGGTGGTGGTTCCTTTGCAAACAGAAATATTATATATAAAGACAGCATCTATACCAAAGTGTATTCAGAGGATTTTTCCCTGCAAGTAGCCGGGGATATGTTTATGCGAAACGATTACAGGGATTCTATTTACAGGGCTATTCTGAATTCACCACTTGGTGACAAAACATATAAATACAGTGACCTCGGTTACTACCTTTTATATCAAGCCATTGAGAACTTGTCAGATACACTGCTCTATCCTTTTACATGGTTCAATTTTTACGGTCCTCTGGGTGCTGAAACCCTGGGCTTTGTACCATTAAAAAGGTTCGATTCAGAACGAATTGTACCTACTGAAAATGACATTATCTTCAGAAAACAACTGCTTAGGGGATATGTACATGATCCTGGTGCTGCAATGCTGGGTGGTATCTGTGGACATGCGGGCTTATTCTCTAATGCCAATGACCTGGCAAAATTGATGCAGATGTACCTGAATAATGGAGAATATGGAGGTGAGGTCTATATCGATTCAGCTACTATTGCTCAATATACTTCTTGTCAGTATTGTGAAGATGGAAACCGAAGAGGACTTGGTTTTGACCGTCCGATTGTTGATGAAGAAAATGCAGGACCTGCCTGTGATTCTGCCTCAGCATTGAGTTACGGTCATTCAGGTTTTACCGGCACCATTGCATGGATGGATCCGGAACAGGATCTTCTGTATATTTTCTTATCCAATCGGATTCATCCCGATCAGGAGAACCTTAAGCTGATCACCATGAATGTCAGGACTGATATTCAGGAACTTCTGTACAAGGCACTGGAGGATTAAAATCAAATCCGCTTACACATATTCTTTAGCCATTCTCTTTTCTTTATATAGCTGTTGAAAAACAGGCATTCACAATGAAAATGTTGATAATTGTGAGTTATACCTATAGGAAATATTAGCTAATTTTAAATAAAAATTGAATTGTACAATTATGAAACCAACACATATAGAACACATCGGGATTGCAGTCGAAAATTTAGAAGAAGCCATTACATATTATGAAAAGGTTCTTGGATTGGAATGCTATGCAATTGAGGATGTTACGGATCAGAAAGTGAAAACTGCCTTTTTTAAAGTAGGAGATACAAAAATAGAATTGCTTGAATCAACCGATCCCGATGGACCGATCGGGAGATTCATTGAAAAGAAAGGACCGGGCATACACCACATGGCTTTTGCCGTTGAGAATGTATCTGCAGCACTCAAAGATGTAGAGGAAAATGGTGTTCGTCTCATAGATAAGGTGCCCAAAGATGGTGCAGAGGGTTTAAAGATCGGCTTTCTTCACCCCAAATCAACATTGGGAGTCCTGACTGAATTTTGTGGTGATAAATAAATATTTCTAACAGCATAAGCTATGAACAGCGACGATAAAATTAAACATTTAATTGATCTCAGGGTAAAGGCAAAACTGGGAGGTGGAGAGAAGAGGGTTGAAGCACAACATCGAAAAGGAAAACATACTGCCCGAGAGAGAATTTCAATGCTTCTGGATGAAGGCAGCTTTGAGGAGTATGATATGTTTGTTACCCATAGAAGCCATGAATTTGGACTGGAGAATCAGACTTACCTCTCTGATGGTGTGGTTACCGGTCATGGTACTATTGATGGCAGGGTTGTATATGTTTACTCGCAGGATTTTACAGTATTCGGAGGTTCCCTTTCAGAAACGCATGCACAAAAGATTTGTAAGATTCTTGATCAGGCAATGAAGGTGGGGGCACCGGTGATTGGTATCAACGATAGTGGCGGCGCCAGGATTCAGGAAGGGGTTAAGAGCCTGGCGGGATATGCAGAGATATTTGAACGCAATATACTGGCCTCGGGTGTTATTCCTCAGTTATCAGCCATATTTGGACCTTGTGCAGGCGGCGCTGTCTACTCTCCCGCGCTTACCGACTTTATCATCATGAACGACAAGACCTCTTATATGTTTGTAACTGGTCCAAAGGTCACAAAAACGGTAACAGGGGAGGTGATCTCAACTGAAGCTTTAGGTGGTGCGCAGATGCATGCTACACGTTCAGGTATTGCGCATTATGTATCGCAAAACGAAGAGGAGGGACTGTTGTTTATCAGGAAGATGCTGAGCTATATGCCTCAGAATAATCTGGAAGATCCTCCGGCTACTGAATGTCAGGATCCCATCGATCGTATGGATGATGAGCTGAATGAAGTGATTCCGGATAATACAAATGAGCCTTATGATGTGAAGGATGTAATATTCTCTATTATCGATAAAGGGGAATTCCTGGAGATTCACCGCGATTATGCCAAAAATATTGTTGTAGGCTTTGCAAAGTTCAATGGAATGCCGGTGGGTATAGTAGCAAATCAGCCAAATCAAATGGCAGGTGTTCTCGATATTGATGCCTCACGAAAAGCAGCAAGGTTTGTGAGGTTCTGCGATTGTTTCAATATTCCCCTCGTAACGCTTGTTGATGTACCTGGTTTCCTACCGGGAAGTGCACAGGAATTTGGAGGTATAATTATTCACGGTGCCAAGCTGATGTTTGCCTATGGAGAAGCTACAGTGCCAAAAATTACCATTACACTCCGGAAATCATATGGAGGTGCCCACGATGTAATGAGCTCAAAACAGTTAAGGGGAGATATAAATTATGCATGGCCAACAGCGGAAATCGCGGTAATGGGACCGAGGGGTGCGGTGGAGATTCTGGAAGGAAAGAAAATTAGTGAGATAGAGGATCTTGCAGAGGCGAAAAAGTTTGCGGCAAAGAAGGAGGAAGAGTATCGAAAAATGTTTTCAAACCCTTATGAAGCAGCTAAATATGGATATATCGATGATGTGATTGAACCCCGAAACACAAGGTTTAGAATCATAAGGGCATTACAAACGCTGGCTACTAAAAAGGAGATTAACCACCCAAGGAAACATACAAATATACCCCTGTGATCATGTGGATACTATTAAAAAGTAATATAAATCTGGAGACACTCATTATAGCAATTGTTGGCTATGTCATTGTATTCATGGCACTGCTTCTGCTCTTCTGGCTCTTCAATATGCTTCCTAAAATTCTTAATGCCGGTATTCGAAAAAAGAGCGCTGCAAAGGGTACTGAAATTTTGGATCATGATGATGTTTCCGGGGAGGAAATTGCAGCTATCTCCATGGCACTTCACCTTCATTTCTCGAAGCTCCATGATGAGGAAAGTGGAGTACTAACTATTAAGAAGGTCTCCAGAGCCTATTCGCCTTGGAGCTCGAAAATATATGCAGTGAGAAACCAATTTAACAGGCTATAATAATTATGATAGATCATGAAGCAGTTTAAGTTCAAAATACATGGCAATAGTTACGCAGTCGATGTGATGTCAATCGAAGATAACATTGCACACATGGAGGTGAATGGAACACCCTATGAAATTGAGATTGAGCGGAAAGTAGCACAAACAAAAACGCCAACCATAGTAAGGGCACCTCAAACGGAACCTGCAAACCCCGATATTGATAAGAAAGAGGTAGGCTCTGCATATACAATGCTGGCACCGCTTCCAGGAAATATTATGGAGGTGAAGGTCAAGCCGGGAGATATTATCGAAAAGGGCCAGCTATTGATGATGATGGAGGCAATGAAGATGGAGAATAAATTGTTGGCAGACAGAAAAGGGGTGGTTGAGAAGATTCATGTCACTGCAGGAGATACTGTGTTACAGGGAGATAAATTAATAGAAATAATCTAAGGGGTATGAGACGCATAGCTACAGTTGGTCTGATTATTCTCGTATTGGTGATATTAAGAGCTATTGTCCTCCCTGAAAATTCAATTTCCAGGGTGCTGGCTGAAACATCAACTTCAGAAGTACAGATTGAGCAGTCTGTTGAGGAGAGTGATAATGGATGGGATATTGTAAAGGACGGACTCAGACAATTTTATAAGTATACCGGTGTAAGAAATGCAACAGCAGGTCACCTGATCATGATGGCAGTTGGTCTCCTTTTTATTTTTCTGGCCATACGTTTCGATTATGAACCTCTATTACTTATTCCAATCGGAGCTGGAATTATCATGGGAAATATTCCGTTTTTTCAGGCTGATGGGGTAAATCTGCAGTTGGGAATCTATGAAGAGGGCAGTGTGATGAATTATCTCTACTTCGGTGTGATGAAAGGAGTCTATCCTCCGCTGATCTTTCTGGGGATCGGCGCCATGACCGACTTCTCATCATTGATCTCTAAACCAAGACTAATGCTATTGGGTGCAGCGGCACAAGTAGGGATCTTTCTGACTTTTCTTGGGGCGCTGGCTCTTGGTTTTTCAACGCAGGAGGCAGGGGCCATTGGAATTATCGGGGGAGCAGACGGTCCAACGGCAATTTTCCTCTCCTCTCGTCTGGCTGAGCATTTGATAGGACCAATTGCTATTGCAGCATACTCATATATGGCACTGGTCCCGGTTATTCAGCCACCAATTATGCGACTGCTTACTTCAAAAAGGGAGCGACTGATCAGGATGAAGCCTCCCAGGGCAGTTTCGCAGACAGAGAAAATTATATTTCCTATTGTAGGTCTTATCGTTACGACATTTATTTCGCCAAGTTCATTGCCTCTTTTGGGAATGCTTTTCTTTGGGAATCTGTTGAAGGAATCCACCAGGACGAAAAGACTGGCTGATACAGCCCGGAATTCTATGATTGATATTGTCACTATTCTTTTAGGACTCACCGTAGGAGCTTCCACCCAGGCTGATCGCTTCCTGACGACTGAATCGATGCTCATATTTGGCTTGGGAGCAGTCTCATTTATGGTGGCCACTGCAGGAGGTATTATGTTTGCTAAGGTGATGAACCTCTTTCTCTCCAAGGATGATCAACTGAATCCATTGATTGGGGCGGCAGGCGTAAGTGCAGTTCCTGACAGTGCAAGAGTTGTCCAGAATATGGGACTCAAAGAAGATCCAAGCAACCATCTGCTGATGCACGCAATGGCACCTAACGTAGCAGGTGTGATTGGATCTGCTGTGGCTGCAGGGATATTGCTGAGTTTTTTGTGGTAGGTATTGTTATTAAACATCCCTATCTTTCTTCCTCACTACAGTCAAGTTTCTAATTTTGTCTTGATTATTCATAGTTATGCTTATGAAAAAAATTGCATCCGCAGGAAACAGAGGAAATAGAGTTCGCTCAGACTGTTTTATTGAAATAGAATTAAAAAGTTCAGGAGGATTATCAATTGACCTGAAGAGTAAAGTTGCTAAAATTTTTGGCAAGGCTATTCGAGCTCAGATTGAGGAACTGACTGAATTCTATGGTGTGAAACATGCCTCTGTATATATGGAAGATTCAGGTGCGCTCCCTTTTGTAATTTATGCACGTCTCGAGTGTGCCATACAACAACTGATACAGTCTGAAAAAGAATTTTTACCGGATATTATTCCTGAAAATCTATCCATCTCATCCAGAGAGCGCTTGAGGCAGTCAAGACTTTACCTTCCCGGGAATACCCCTTCGATGATGATCAATGCCGGAATACATGAGCCAAATGGAATCATTCTTGACCTGGAGGATAGTGTGGCTCCATCAAAAAAGGATGAGGCAAGATTCCTGGTGAGAAACGCCCTTTGCCAGGTAAATTTCTATGGTGCGGAAAGAATGGTGCGGATTAACCAGCTTCCATTGGGATTAAAAGATGCAGAGCTATTATCACCTCACGCTGTACAGCTGTTTCTTGTTCCTAAATGTGAGAATCCTAAGGAGATTATTGAACTTGAAAAGATTGTTCAATCAACACTGAAGAAACATAATATCAAACGTGAAATCTATTTTATGCCCATTATAGAAAGTGCATTGGGAGTGGAGAATGCATTTCTGATTGCCGGCGCATCAAAAAATGTGGTGGCTATGGCAATCGGACTGGAAGATTATACAGCAGATCTTGGAGTAGCAAGAACCCCAACAGGAGAGGAGTCCCTTTATGCGAGAACACGAATGGTGAACGCTTGCAAGGCAGCAGGTATTCAGGCCATCGATTCAGTGTTTTCTGATGTTGCGGATATGGATGCACTTCGAATGAATGTATCTATTTCAAAATCAATTGGTTTCGAGGGTATGGGCTGTATTCATCCAAGACAGATTGAAGTGATTCACCAGGAATTTCAACCAGGTAAGGAGGAGATAGAAAAGGCTAAGCTTATCGTAAATGCTTTTGAAGAAGCACAGAAAAAAGGATTGGGAGTGGTTGCCCTCGGATCAAAAATGATCGATGCCCCGGTCGTAAAAAGAGCACAACGCATCATCGATCAAATTAATAAGTAAATAAGCTAATATTTATCAATTGTCGCATTGTCGCATTGTTGCATTAAAACACTACCATGAACTTTACCAAAAACGCCGCCAACCGCCTCATCCCAGACAGCATTAATGGCGAAAACTGCATTCCCTTTAAAGGTGTTGGAAAATATATACCTGAAGGAAGAAAATATGCTCCTCGCATTAGTAGTGTAGCAAACTTTCCTTCAGACGGTAATAAGCAGGTGAAATCTCTCAAAGAAGCCCTGCTTAAGGCCGGATTGAAAGATGGGATGACGATCTCAACACATCATCACTTTCGAAACGGTGATTTCCTTGCTAACATGGTATTTGACATTGCACATGAACTTGGCATAAAGGACCTGAGATGGTTTCCTTCTGCTTCATTTCCATGTCATCATCACTTAATTAAATACCTGGAAGATGGAACAATAAACCGTATCGAAGGAAGTATGAACGGTCCTCTTGGAAAATTTGCCTCAGAAGGTGGCATGAAAGGGGTGGGTGTATTGCGTTCACACGGTGGACGATACCAGGCGGTTCAGGATGGTGAAGTGGAGATTGACATTGCTGTAATTGGAGCACCCACTGCAGATCCCTTTGGCAATGCGAATGGGCTACAGGGTGATTCTGCCTGCGGACTGCTGGGATTTGCTCTGGCTGATTCCCAATATGCTGATAAGGTGATTGTTGTAACTGATAATATGGTTGATTTCCCTTGTATTCCATGGCAAATTCAGGGCAATTATGTTGATTATACAGTAAAGATCGATAAGCTCGGTGATCCGGAAAAGATTGTCTCGGGAACAACACAGATTACAAAGTCTCCTGACAGGTTATTGCTTGCTGAGCTTACTGCAAAGTTTTGCGATGCAGCAGGGATCATTAAGGATGGTTTCTCCTTTCAGAGTGGGGCAGGAGGTACTTCTTTGGCTGTAGGTGAGTATTTTAAAAGTATAATGAAAGAGAAGAATATTCGGGCACGTTTTGCACGGGGAGGGAGCAACAAGTATCTGGTGTCAATGCTCGAAGAGGGGCTGGTTGATTATATTCTCGACGGACAAACATTTGATCTGGACGGTGTTCAGTCAATGGCTGATAATCCCAACCATGTATGGACCAGTCCGTTTACAAGCTATAATTACCACGGAAAAGGCAACTTCGCTCAATTTGTTGATGTTGTAATTCTTGGAGCCACAGAAGTCGATGTAGACTTCAATGCAAATGTAGTTACTCATTCCGATGGTTACCTCTTGCATGGTATCGGGGGTTGGCAAAATTGTCTCTTCTCCAAAACTGTTATACTTCCTGTACCTCTGTTCAGGGACAGGATTCCTGTTATCAGGGACGAGGTAACGACATTATGTGGTCCGGGAGAACTTATTGATGTTATTGTAACCGAGCGTGGTATTGCTATAAATCCGCTGCGAAAAGATCTGATAAAAGCTGTTAAGAATAGCGGACTTCCATTAAAAACAATCCGGGAACTAAAGGATGAAGCCGAGCGTATTTGCGGAATTCCTGAACCCCAGGAGTATGATGACGATATTATTGCAGTTATCAAATGGGTGGATGGAACCGTTATTGATGCTGTGAAGAAGGTGAAGAAATAGATCCTCGTATTAGAATTTATTCTTGAATTAAGAAATAGGGTTTTATATTCAAGAAAGATATCTTAAAACAGAATTCGTCATTTCTTGTATTACTTTCATTATAATCCAATTACATATAAGGGTAGGGTTTCTGGGCTTTTTGTATGTTTATTTGTACAATAGTCAGCTAATTACTGTCTCTAAATTTGCTATCCATGCAACATTCACAAATTGAAGTCGTCATTAGATCGTTAGTATGAAAAAATTGAAATACCAGGATATCAATATAAAACTTATAAATGCTTGTCGCAAAGGTGATAGCAAGGCACAGTTTGAAATCTACAGGCTCTATTATAAATCAATGTATAATTCTTCATTAAGGATTTTGGGAAATACAGCAGAGGCTGAGGATGTGATGCAGGAAGGGTTTTTAAGTGCCTTTCAAAAGATAGATACGTATAAAGGAGAGGTTAGTTTCGGTGCCTGGTTAAAAAAGATTATTGTGAACAGATCATTGGATATAATTAAATCACGCAAGGCAGTGATCTCAATTGAGACTACGAAAGTTGATTTGCCCGATGAGTCTGACTCCGGATACATTGAGAAGCCTGATGATGTAAATATTAATATGATTAAAGAGGCCATATACTTACTCCCTGAAGGTTATAGAATAGTACTGTCGCTTTATCTCCTGGAAGGTTATGATCATGATGAAATATCTGAAATCCTGAATATAACAAACGCTACTTCAAGGACCCAGTTTCACAGGGCAAAGAAGAAACTTGCAGAACAGTTAAATGAATTAAAAGCAGTGTCATGAGTGATTTAGAAAAATATATTATTGAAAATAGGGACGATTTTATCTCTGATGAGCCTGATACAGGGCATTTTGATAGATTCAAATCTAAACTGCAAATGGAAAACAAGCCTGTACGACGAATAAGATTTTTTCGTGTGATGCAGATCGCAGCAACCTTTGCCATTTTGCTGGCCTCCGGTGTGGTTATTATCAAATCGAGTAAGGGCAAAGCTAAAATGGCGGTAGTAACCGTTCCTGAACAATACCAGGAGACTAATAACTACTATATCCATCAGGTAAGTACTCGTTACGATGAAATCGAATCACTTAATTTTTCAGACGAGGAGGAGAAAGAGTTATTATTGAAGGAGCTCCAGGCAATGGATAGCTATTACCAGGAACTACTTGTGGATCTGAACGCCTTTCCTGGTGATGAGCGGGTAATCTCAGCACTAATAAAACATTACCAGATGAAAATTCTGGTGATGGATCAAATTATAGAACAATTAAAACAGTTTAATCAAGCAAAAAATGATAACAATGAAAATTCAAATATTTAAATCAAAAGCTTTATTGCTTTCTATGGTCCTGGTTATGGGACTAAGCTTATCTATCTCAGCTCAGGAGGTAAGAAAAGAGATATCTGAAAACTTTAAAGTGAGCAAAGACTTTGCACTGGGTATCGACAGTAAGTATGGAAATATTAACATCGTTAACTGGGATAAGAATGAGCTTGATGTAAAGGTGGAAATTGTTGTTGAAGCAACAAGTGACGCGAAAGCACAAAAAATTCTGAATAATATTGAAATTGAGATCAATAAGGGGGCAAAAGGTGTTGATTTTGTGACGAATATTGAGATGATGAATTTTGGAAAAAATACTTCAGTTGAGGTGAATTACATAGTGAATGCACCATCTTTCATTAATGTAAACTTATTGCAAAAATATGGAAGTATCTACCTTGAGGAAATAACTGGAGATGCAAATATTACTGTTAAATATGGTAGCCTGAAGGCTCAATCATTGGTAAATGCAAAAGGCAATACGAATGATCTGACGATGGCTTATAGCGAAGGAGTTATAAAATCATGTGCTAAGATAAATGCTAAGCTTACTTATTCCGAACTTGATTTTGGCACAGTATTAAGTTATGAAGGAAAGTTGGCCTATTCTGAATTAAGCATACAAGATCTTACTGGTAAATTTGTATCATCAGCAGCTTACTCAGAAATTGACATCGCAAATGTGGCAGTCGGATTTGAAACCGTTGATGTAGAAATCGCATTTGGAGATGTGACATTACTGATGGATGCCAAGGCTTCTTATAGCTATTTGCTGGATACGAAATTTGGATCTCTGGATGCTCCTGAAGGCGCGGTTCAAGTGAATAAAATTAAGGATGACGTTGTAAGTTTTTCCAATTTAGTTAAAGGATCAGTTGGTAATTCTTCTGGTGGAAAAGTTACTGTCGTAGCCAAATATGGAGATGTTAAAGTAGAGTAACAGTTCAATAATCCATATATTTTCACACTCCCTGAATTTTATTAAATTTAGGGAGTGTTTCATTTAAGCCTGTACCATGTATAAATCATTCAGATTTTCTTCCATTTTATTACTGCTCGCATTCATTGTAATATCATCTTGCAATACAACAACTGAGACCCAGATATCAGACCCTAAGCAATATGAATACGCTTTGGTGATTCATGGTGGTGCCGGCTATGCTACTCCGGAGAAATTAGGATCTGAAGGAATTGAACAATACGAGCAGGCAATGGATTCAGCCTTGCATATTGGATTGGATATTCTGAAGGCAGGAGGCAGTGGCATCGATGCTGTTGAAAATGTTATTGTATTACTGGAGAACAATCCACTGTTTAATGCAGGCATAGGTGCTGTGTTAACAAGTGAGGGAAAAGTTGAACTGGATGCCTCAATCATGAGTGGCTTGGATTTAAACGCCGGGGCAATTACCGGGATACAGAATGTTAAAAATCCTATTCGGGCTGCCAGGGCTGTGATGGAGAATTCGGTACATGTGATGTTCTCAGGAAATGGAGCTACAAAATTTGCGCTTACACAGGATCTGGAAATTGTCGATCAGGATTATTTCTTTACAGAAAAAAGTCGCAAGTCTCTCGAAAAAGCATTGAAAGCTGATAAGTTTGGTACTGTTGGTTGTGTGGCCCTGGATAAGAATGGGAATCTCTGTGCCGGAACTTCGACCGGTGGCATCACAAATAAGAAACATGGTAGAGTAGGGGATTCACCAATAATCGGGGCCGGAACCTATGCAAAGAATGGTGTTGCGGGGATATCTTGTACCGGACAAGGTGAATTTTATATCAGAATCGCAGCCGCACATGAAATTATTTCCCTTATGGATTACAAGGATCTGTCAGTTCAGGAGGCTGCAAAAGAGGTGATCTTTGAACAACTCAAACCATTCGATGCCAAAGGTGGTATTATCTGCCTCGATAGCAATGGTAAAGCTGCCATGGAATTCAATACATCAGCCATGTTCCGGGCATACGGAAATTCAGATGGGGAAGAGATTATAAAGATATTTCGGTAAGGAAGCTTCCTTACTGAAATATCTTAATTATTTTATAGGAGGCGTGCCTCATCTCATATAATAATGTTTCAGGCATCTGCTCCACTCACTATTCTATTCTTTCAATCTCTCCTTAAACGGTAAAAAGGTCATGAAATCTGCATGGTGCACTACGTATGCCTCAGTAGACCTCTTGACCATATTTCCTTCTCCTGCGTGTGTTGCAATAATGTGACAAACCTCCGGAGGAACACCGCAGGCTTCAGCAAGGGAGACACCTGAAAACGGATGCCTCAGGTACTTTCCATACATGCCTTGTGCAGCTTTACCATCCTCATCAAGTACATATTCAAGCAATTTTCCCACATCAGCCAATATGGCGCCGGCGATGAGTACATCCATGTTTACAGGTAATTCCTCCTTGAAAAACTCATTCATTTTCTTTCCGCTTTCCAGCGCTATGTGAACCACAGCTCGCTTGTGATCCATAAAACTTACTTTCAGATCAGGACCGCAAAGTAATGTAAATGGTATTCTTTTCAGATCCTCCGGCGTCAGTACACTCTTTGAAAGTGCCAAAGCCCATGTGTCTGCAGTCTGCTGCCTTAGATCTGGATTCTTAATCCACTCAAGCTCAGGCCAGAATTCTAAAAGTTCTTTGCTAATACTCATGCCTTGGATATTAAAGGTTTGCTATGATGGCATCTGCCATTTGTGAAGTAGATGCAGCTCCGTTATCTGTTACATCAGGTTTGCCTGCCATCTTCATCATGTCGTATGTCTTGACTTTTCCCTCCTCAATTACAGTGGAGACAGATTTCCGGATCTTTTTTGCAATATCATACTCACCTATATGATCCAGCATCATGCACGCAGATTCAATCATGGCAATTGGATTCACAATTGACGTTTCGAAATCAGCATATTTTGGTGCTGATCCATGCGTGGGTTCAAATACAGCAACATCCTCACCTAAATTAGCACTGCAGGCAAAGCCCAAACCACCAATCAGACCTGCAAATCCATCTGATACTATATCACCAAACATGTTTCCGGCAACAATTACTCCATAAATTTCAGGATTCTTGGTAAGCCACATCATCTGGGCATCAATATTAGTATTCCAAAGTTCAATCCCCGGATAATCTGTTCGCTGAATCTCCTGTGCAAGCTTATACATCATTCCCGATGTTTCCCTTATAACATTTGGTTTTTCACATACAGTTACATTCTTGTATCCATATTTCTCTGCATATCCGAAAGCCGCCCTCAAAATTCTCTCAGTAGCTTTCTTTGTGAAAATCCGCGTGGATACACTAAGTTCTTCCTTTGGAACATGCTTGAAGTTCTTGATAAATCTGGGATGTGTGGCAAGTGCTTCGTAAACCTGATCTGGCGGATTGGTCCACTCAACTCCTCCATACAGCCCTTCAGTATTCTGACGGAAAATTACAACATCAACCAGGGGCTCCTCAATCGCTTCTCCTTTCCCTCTTCGAATAAAATTCAATGGATTTCCCTTGTAAGTATGGCAAGGCCTGATACACACATCAAGATTGAAATGTTGTCTTAATCCCACAATTGGACTGGAGTAAATATATCCTTTATCTTTTAATGAAGGATCCAGCTCTGCCGTAGCCTCATCTTTTGGTTTCGAGGTGATGGCACCAAACAGACCAATTTTGTGCTTTTCGAGAAGTTCAATCGTTCTGTCTGGAAGGGGATTTCCTTCGCTTTTCCAAAATTCCCAACCAATATCACCTTCAATATATTCAGCCTCAAATCCAGCCTTATCCAGGACCCTTATAGTTTCATCTAAAACAGTCCTTCCGATTCCATCTCCGGGTAAAGTAATAATGTTTCGTTTCATATTGCACAACACTTTAAAGATTTGTTATTGTTTATTATCTTTGCTAAAAGTAGAACAAATAATCAACCCGTTATTTGCTATACAATAGTTTTTTTATAAAATGTATTGCATAACATCTTTACAGATGATTATGCAGTTAATATATTGTATATGAGAGATTTAGAGCCGAGAGAATTGTGGAGTTATTTTGATGATATTCTAAAGATTCCTCGTATATCCAAAAATGAGGAAAAAATTCTGCGTTACCTTGCTGAGTTTGCTGACAGACATGGACTGATGCATACAACAGATAAGGCTGGTAATATGCTGATTAAAAAACCAGCTACAAGTGGATTTGAGAACCGGGAGACCCTTATTCTTCAAAGTCATCTCGACATGGTTGGAGAGAAACTCTCTGAGGTTGATCACGATTTTCATAAGGATGCCATTAAAGCAAGAATTGTTGATGGTTGGGTAAAGGCAAGTGGAACGACGCTTGGGGCAGATGATGGCATTGGTATTGCTGCTTCTATGGCTATATTGGCTTCAACCACACTAAAGCATGGACCACTGGAATGTCTTTTTACTGCTGATGAAGAGACTGGTATGACTGGTGCTTTTGGATTGCAAAGTAGTTTCCTGGAGGGAAAAATACTGCTGAATCTGGATTCTGAAGATGAGGGTGAGATTTTTATTGGTTGTGCCGGGGGTATTGATACAGTTGGAAGGTTCAAGGCAAAAACAAAAAGAACAATTCGGAGTAAAGTAGCCAGGAAAATATTTGTCGATGGACTAAAGGGTGGTCATTCAGGAGATGAGATACATAAGAAGCATACAAATGCCATAAAACTTCTAAACAGGTTTCTATGGAATGCCGACAGGAAATTTCCTATACATATTGCATCATATGCAGGTGGGAAATTGAGAAATGCAATTCCGAGGGCTGCAAATGCAGTGATTGTGATGACTGAAACCACAGCTGATTTATTGCATATATATTTTGATTCCTTTGAAAAGCATATTAAAAAGGAGATTGAAGCTTTTGAACCTGATTTCAAAATGTATATGGAGACTGTCGAGCTGCCTGATGCCAGATTTACCCGTAGTTTTCAACGTGATTTTATGAATGCTATATACGCATGTCCTCATGGTGCACTCTCATGGAGCCCTGATATGCCTGATATGGTTGAAACATCTACAAATCTGGCAGTGGTGAGGACCATAGAGAACCATCAGATTGAAGTGGTAACTAGTCAGAGAAGTTCTGTTGATTCAGCAAAAAGAGATATTGCAGATCATATTAATGCCCTGTTTACACTGGCAGGGGCGGAGGTAATTCACTCAGATGGTTATCCGGGTTGGAAACCGAATAAGAATTCAGAAATCCTTAAGATTTCGGAGAAAGTATATAAAGACCTGTTTAAAACTCAACCTGATATTAAAGCAATACACGCCGGACTGGAATGTGGCTTGTTCGTTGAGAAATATCCAAACCTTGATATGATCTCATTTGGTCCGACTATAAAAGGGGCCCATACTCCGGAAGAGAGAATAGAGATAGACACAGTTACTAAATTCTGGGAGTTTCTTTTGAAATTGCTGGAGAATGCTCCTGTGCTTAAATAGCCTTATTCAACCTCCTCGAAATCAGCTTTTGTTACTCCGCACACCGGACATTTCCAGTCATCGGGAATATCTTCAAATGCTGTTCCAGGTGCTATGCCTGAATCAGGATCTCCTTCAACAGGGTCATAGAAATAGCCGCAAATTGTACATTGGTATCTTTTCATGGTTTCTAAGTTTGAAGTTTAAGCTAAAAAGTAAAAAAAATCAGTTATTAATGTCCCCTAAATAACTTACAAACCTATCTTCTTCCGAAGTGGAAATTTTACACCTGAAGTTCCAATAGTTACCAATACCATCATTCCTGTAATAACTTGTCCACTCTCATAATTAAACTCAGATCCGGCGGCACTGTGTGGAATCATAAAGATTATGAACAAGATAAGGGCGGCAATGATCATTATCCATGGTCTGTCTTTTTTGCGATTCAAGACAACCGCCAAAATCCAGAATATTACAGAAACCATCACTTTGGTATCGGTCAAGTCCCCGCCAAACGGCCATCCGGTCCAGTACTCACCAAAGGCATATTTTTGCATGATTGGGCCGAATATTAAGCCACCAACGACAAACAATGTCGATGTAATAATTGCATGTTTCTTATAGGAAGGTATGTTCCATACGGAAAGGATTCCTGTTGCATTTGACCATAACATTGCCAGGAACATTAACAGAACATGTGGAATTATCACCCAGGCCGGTACACTTCCCCGGAATCGAATGATGGTATTCTCAGTCTGCTGAAAATTGATAGCCTCAGTACCTTGAAACAGCTCAACGGAGTACTCAAGTTTACCAGCATTAGGTTGTTGAGGTAGTCTTACCATCAAGGTATCACTGCTTCTCTGAAGTTGAAGTGTATCCCATGCTTCATTGGTTGGGTATCTTCTGTATATTACTCTCCCGGATACTTCTTCAGGCACTTCTAATTTGAGATTGAAGTTTGAAACCCCTTGATTTGACCTGGGTAATTTAAATTTAATGATGCTGTCATTAATTGTAAACTCATACTTTACTGGTTGAGTGGGACCTGAAATACGTTGGTAATATGCAGCACCGATTGTGATGAATACAGCAATAACCCATATAAGAGTCTTTTTTACTTTCATGGTTTTTTAATATTTACAATTGAATAAGTAGCTCCAGCTCCTCTTCATCTCTCTCAACTTTCACAATTACAGACTGTCCAACTTTTAACTGACCAAGCCGTTCCATGTAATCATAAACGTTGCCGACGCTCTTACCATCGATGGCTTTAATAATGTCTCCGTCTTGCATACCACAACTTGCAGCGGGCTTTCCTTCAGTAACAAAAGTAACAGGCATGCCTTCATCACCATCATAGGTCATGTCAGGCATCAGACCGAAAGTTACTTTGCCCATGCGCCCCCTCGAATTTGAAGCAGTCTTTGGACCTGCCTCAGTAAACTCAATTTTTACTGAATCATTGGCGAGTTCCATGGCTATGTCTGAAACAAAATACAATAGCTCCTGCATACCTTCGAAATTAATTCTCTCAATATTGTCTGCAGGCGTGTGGTAGTCGGTATGTGCACCTGTAGAAATAAACAGTACAGGAATGTCCTTTGCATAGAATGAAGAGTGATCTGAAGGGCCAAAACCTGCTTCAGAGTATTTCAAACTAAAGTTATACTTAAGATTAATGGTGTCGATCAGCGCTTTGAAAATGGGTGATGTTCCAATTCCACCTATTTGAATCTGACGGTCCTCATTTAATCGTCCGATCATGTCCAGGTTGATCATTGTCTGTACATTTTCCAGCTCTACAGTTGGATTTTCAGCATAGAACTTCGATCCGAGCAGCCCCATCTCCTCACCTCCGAATGTCAGGAAAGCAAAGCTTCTGGCAGGCGACAGAGAGCTAATAAGTTCAGCTAGTTCCATTACCCCTGCTACACCGGAGGCGTTATCATCAGCTCCATAATGGATTGCAATGGTATCCGGAGTTCTGGATGAAGTTCCTCTGCCACCCCAGCCCAAATGGTCATGGTGGGCACCAATAAGCACATATTGAGCAGATAAATTTTTGTCACTTCCGGTTAACAGGGCAGTTGAATTAAAACTTGGCGAAGTTGTGATGTCAATTTGAGTAAGAGCCTCAAGTTCAACTCCCGTTTGTATCATCTTCTGAGGAGTTATTTCTTGAGAGAGAGCTTCTATATCTTGATCTTCTTTCAATTGAAGTATTTTACTTGCCAAATCCCTGGTAATCATGATAGCGGGAATGGGTAGTCCATGCCTGCTTCTGTCAGAAAGTTCAGGGAATTCGAGTCCCTCTTCACTTCCACTTACATATACAATACCGGCAGCTTTATGGTCGGATGCCTTCAAACCGTTTGTTCTGAGCTCAATATAAGATTCCCGACTGTTTATGGGTGCAGATAATGCATCATTGTTGATCATTACCATCAACCATTTTCCAGCTGACTGTTCTTCTATATCCTCTCCATAGGTATCAAAGTCACCAAGCTTGCCGGCAAATACAATTTCTGAAAATAATGTATCATTGGAACTGAATCCCAATGGCTGGAATTCTGCATTTTCGTCGTAAGAATATGTGTTATCGTTGAAACTAATAGTGTTACTTGACGAGAATTCAATGCCGGTATTAATATCAAAATACTGAACTCCTTGTTCTGCTTGCAGGTCCATACCCGCATTTTTCATTTCAGTAGAGATATACGCAGCGAGTACTTTATCTTCAGCAGTTCCGGGGTAACGACCTTTAAGACTATCACTTGCAATATAGTCCAGGATCGATTGTAATTCAGGTATTGAAATCTCAGTTTCAACTTTTGGCTTACAGCTTGTGCTGATCAGGATAATAATTAACAGTAATGAAAATATATTTTTTAGCATAATTAATATGAAATTTATTTGATTCTTTTGAAAGAGTACAATAATAAGTATAAAAAACCTCTTAAAAAACCCAACTTATTTGAAATATAAATATATTTAGTCTCTCTTTTCTTTAAATTGCTCAACGGTTAAATGAACAATTACTTTTGTTGCCATAGTAGCTGTGAGAAAGTTCTTAATGCAATGCAGCAGAGAAAAGCAATCATTCCATTTATGATGGAAAAACTATTAAACATTTCTTAATCATGAACCATCCATGTCGAAATACTTCAAAACACAAGGCAATGACTATAATGGATGCTCCATCTAACCAATAAAAATAAACTATATACAGATGAAAGCAAGATATACCATATTAATTCTCTTTTTTCCGTTTCTCTTAAATGCCCAGGATACACTGAGTCTTTCAGCATGTCTTGAAGAAGTGGTGGAGAATTCTCCACGTTTAAGGGATAAGAATCTGATCGATGAGCAAGGACAGCTTACCCTGGACAATATTCAGACAAACTGGTATCCGCAACTCATGTTGAACGGAAAAGTGAGTTACCAGTCAGATGTTGTTTCAATTGAAAGTGATCCGGCATCTCCATTCACTTTTCCTGCTATACCGCATGAACAATATGGTTTGAACCTGGATATGCATCAGACCATTTATGATGGTGGATTCTCAAAACAGAAAAAGGAGTATGAAAAAGCCAGAATTGCTTCTGAAATACAGAGAGTGGATGTGGATCTCTATGCCCTGAAAACTCAGGTTTCAGATATCTACTTTTCCATCTTAATGTTGCAGGAGAATCGCAGCAACATGGAAGTAGCATTGGAGAATTTAAAAACGCGTGAAAAAGTACTTTTATCTGCCGTCGAAAATGGAGTTGCAATGGACACGGATATGAAGATAATCAGCGTTGAAGTACTTAAGGTGCTGCAATCTACATCCGAGCTGGATGCGGCCAGAAGGGGAGCAATAAAAGTGTTGTCTGTATATTTGGGAAGGGAGCTGGAACAAGATATCATCATTGAATCTCCTTACCTGGAGTTAGATACGGATGGCTTGTCTGAACGTCCTGAACTTGACCTCTTTGATCTTCAGTCTGCAACACTTGATGCCGGGAAAAATCTTGCATCTTCAAAGAGACTTCCCCAGGTTTATGCTTTTGGACAGGCAGGAGTTGGCAAACCGGGATATAATATGTTGAATGATCAGGTGGATACATATTTTCTCGTGGGTGCCGGATTAAAATGGCATATATGGGATTGGAACAATACCAGGAGGGAGAAGCAAATTATTGAGAAACAAAAACTGCAAATTGAAAACTCAAAGGAGTTGTTTTCAATGAACATTCAGGCTGGATTAGACCGCGAAATTGAAAGTATGGAGCACTTTAGCAATATATTGAGCATGGATGATAAGATGCTTCAAATGAGAATCGATATTACCCGGAATGCAGCATCAAAACTTGACAATGGAGTGATTTCTGCCACAGATTATGTCCTGGAATTAAATGAGGAGAGTCTCACGCGGATAAAGAGATCTTCTCATAAACTTCAACTAATGAAGTCAATAGCGAACTATAATTTATTAAAAGGAACATTATAATACCAAATGAGATGAAAAAATTTACAATACCTCTGTTTCTCGTCACGCTGTTTTTATATGCTTGTGGAAATGACAAGGATCAGTCTGACGCTTACGGAAATTTCGAAGTAATTGATGTTCTGGTTTCAGCTGAGGGGCAGGGGAAACTTATAGATTTTAATGTCGAAGAGGGAGTTGAAATTGAGTCAGGCACTGTTGTTGGCGTTATCGATACAATGCAGCTGCACTTGAAAAAAATGCAATTGTTCGCTGGGATAAAAATCGTTCAAACGAAAACAAGAACACTGAATGCCCAGCTTGCTTCAAGTAAGATACAATTGAAAAACCTTGAAAGAGAGATGGCGAGAGTGGACAAACTTCTTGAAGATGATGCTGCCACTACAAAACAGAAAGACGATATTGAAGGTAATATTGATTTGCTGGAATCTCAAATTGCTGCGCTGGAAACTCAAAGAGCCACCATTAGTGCAGAGCAGGGCTCATTGAGAATACAAATTATCCAGTTGAACGACCTGATAGCAAAATCCAGCATATCGAATCCCATTGATGGCCTCGTATTGCAGAAGTATAAGGAACAGGGTGAGATTGTTGCACCAGGCGTAACACTGTATAAAATTGCAAACCTGGATGAATTGATATTAAGAGCATATGTGAGTGGAGATCAACTTTCTCAGGTAGAAATAGGAAAACAGGTGACAATCAAAATTGATGGTGCAGAAGGTATCGAAGAACTTCCCGGATATGTCACATGGGTTTCTTCACAGGCAGAATTCACGCCTAAAATCATTCAGACCCGTGAAGAACGGGTAAACCTTGTTTATGCCATTAAAGTGAGCGTGAAGAATGATGGACGATTAAAAATTGGTATGCCGGCAGAACTTAATTTCTAAGTGTATGTCTTTTGTAATTAATAACATATCAAAATCTTACGAGGAGACAAGAGCACTGAGGGACGTTTCGTTTGAAACCAATGAGGGTGAGCTGTTCGGACTTATCGGTCCTGATGGTGCAGGAAAAACTTCTCTTTTCAGGATTCTGGCTACGCTGATTTTTCCCGATGAGGGAGATGCATCTGTGAAGGGCTTTGACATTAGAAAAGACTTTCGGGAAATAAGAAAAATTCTGGGGTATATGCCGGGACGGTTTTCATTGTACCACGATCTGTCTGTGAAAGAGAATCTTGAATTCTATGCAACAGTATTTGGAACCACCATTGCTGAAAATTATGATCTCATAAAAGATATTTACGCGCACATTGAGCCTTTTGAAAATAGGCTTGCAGGTAAACTCTCGGGAGGGATGAAGCAAAAACTGGCACTCTCCTGTGCATTGATACACAGACCGGATGTCCTGATACTTGATGAGCCTACAACAGGTGTTGATGCTGTTTCAAGAAAAGAGTTTTGGGATATGCTGAAGCGTATACAAAAAGAGGGCATCACCATACTCGTTTCGACTCCTTATATGGATGAAGCAGCACTCTGCGACAGGGTGGGACTGATTCAGCACGGTAAACTGCTGAGTGTGAGCAAACCAGGTGATTTACGCTTTGATGAGGCCATGATTCTATACTCTTTTCGTTGTAAATCAGGAATATACGAGTACTTAAGTAAAATCAGGGGTCTTCAGGGCTGCAGCTCTGCTTTTTTGTTTGGCGATGAGATCCATCTCCTGGTAAATGGAAAAAAGGAGGCTGAAGAGCTGGAAAGAGCGATAAAGGGATGGAATGTACCGGCTCTAAGTTTAAAGCAGATTACTCCGGGAATTGAAGACTATTTTATGGCGTTGATGAAATCTGAAAAGCATGATGATTTAATGTCTGAAGAACACTAAGAAATATGGATATCATACGTGTGAAAGATCTGGTAAAGAAATTTGGATCATTTGTAGCCAATGATCACCTTACTTTTCATGTTGAAGAGGGTGAGATCTTTGGCTTCCTGGGAGCCAATGGAGCCGGGAAGACAACTGTGATGAGGATTTTATGCGGATTATCAGCGCCCACCTCTGGAGAGATAATGGTAGCCGGATATAATGTTTATAAAGAGCGCGAAAAGATAAAGCAGAACATTGGGTATATGTCCCAAAAATTTTCATTGTATGAAGACCTCACAGTTTCAGAGAATATCAGGTTGTATGCAGGGATATACGGAATGAGGAAAAAGGAGATATTGAATCGGGAGGATGAACTCCTGGAGCGACTGAAAATGGAGGAGATTAAGAATAAGTTCATCCGGGATATACCACTGGGATGGAGACAGAAACTGGCTTTTTCAGTGGCTATTTTTCACCAGCCGAGGATAGTCTTTCTGGATGAGCCTACGGGAGGTGTGGACCCGATAACACGCCGTCAGTTCTGGGAGATGATACACGAAGCCACCAAAGAGGGAATCACAGTATTTGTAACTACACATTATATGGATGAGGCTGAGTATTGTGACAGGGTGACTATTATGGTCGACGGGAGGATTGCAGATCTCGATACACCGCGAAAATTAAAGGAAAAGTATAATGCGAAAAATATGAATGAGGTATTTCTGAAGCTGGCCAGAAAGGCGAAAAATGGAGATGATAAATAAGGATGATAAATAAGGATGAATAAAGAGAATGAAAAATGAGTGAGATTTTAATAATAACAACTTAGGATAACTATGAAGCGATTCCTCGGATTTGTACGCAAGGAGTTTAGACATATTTTCAGAGATCCACGGACACTGGGCATCTTGTTTGGTCTTCCTGTGGTAATGATCGTATTGTTTGGATATGTTGTGAGCAGTGATGTGAAGGATATTCGTATCGCTATACTTGATCATTCCAAGGACCCCACTTCCCGGGAAATTGTCAGAAAGATTACCTCTTCCGGGTATTTTATCTACGCTGGTGATCTGCAGAGTGAAAAAGAAATAGCCGAGGTATTTGAAAGTGGTGAGGCTAAAATTGTATTGATGTTTGGTCAGGATTTTGAAACCAGGATAAAAACGGAATCAACAGCATCCATTCGTTTGGTTGCAGATGCTTCAGATGCAAACTCAGCTCAACTGGCCGTTAACTATGCACAGGCCATAATATCAAGCTATTTTTTATCAAAAAGTGAGGAGATTTCCTTGCCATGGCAGATAAATGTTAAGTCGAGAATGATGTATAATGAGGAACTTTCAGGAGTGTATATGGTTGTTCCCGGTTTGATGGCCTTGATCCTGATATTGATCTCAGCCTTGATGACTTCAGTCACTATCGCCAGGGAAAAAGAATTTGGAACCATGGAGCCACTGCTGGCTTCACCCTTGAAAGCTATTGAAATAATTTTAGGAAAAGTGACACCGTATGTATTGCTTTCTTTTGTAAATGCAGTGACGATCATTCTATTGGGAGTGTTTGTTTTTCATGTGCCTCTTGTGGGAAGCATAGCCCTGCTTTTGGCTGAAAGCATGCTATATATTACACTGTCACTTTCAATTGGCGTATTCATCTCGGCAGTATCCAATACGCAGCAGAGTGCAATGATGATATCTATGTTTGGCTTGATGTTGCCTACTATTCTTATATCCGGATTTATCTTCCCGATAGAGAATATGCCAACTATATTACAATGGTTCTCAGCACTTATGCCTGTCCGTTGGTTTATTATAATTATAAAGGGAATCATGCTAAAAGGGACGGGGCTTGCTTTTGTTTGGAAAGAGACATTGATACTTTTAGGGATGACGCTTTTCTTCATATTGATGGCTGTACGACGATTTAAAACAAGATTAGAGTAAGGAAAATGAGAGTATTACTTACACTGTTGAGAAAAGAGATTAAGCAGATTTTCCGTAACCGGATGATGTTGCCGATGATTTTTGTTATGCCAATTGTTCAGTTGACCGTACTCGTATATACTGCCAATCTGGAGATGAGCAATATTGAAGTTGTGGTGGTTGACCAGGATCTGTCTCAATATTCCAGGGGATTGGTTTCAAAGCTTGATGGATCACCATTCTTTGTTGTAAAAGGATCTGTTGCAAGTTATGAGCAGGCAGAGGCACTTTTGCTGAGTGATGACGTGGATGCTATTGTTCAGATATACAGTGGTTTCGAACAGAATCTTATCAATGAAAAGGAAGCAGATGTACAGCTGATCATTAATGCAATAAATGCCACTGAGGGTAGCCTGATCAATGTCTATAGCAACATGATCATCAGGGATTATTCCAATAATCTCAGAACTGAATTATCAGGATTTGCAGGGCAGGGGATGGCCCTGAATATAGAAATAATACCATCGTATTGGTACAATCCATTGCTGGATTACAAAATATATATGTTTGCCGGAATCCTGGTTATATTGGTTACAATGATAGGGATGTTCCTCTCAGCCTTGAATCTTGTTAGCGAAAAAGAACTGGGTACTGCCGAGCAGATCAATGTTACTCCTGTGAAGAAATATCAGTTTTTGCTTGCAAAACTATTGCCTTTCCTGATGATAGGCTTGTTCGAATTGGCTTTCGGTCTGCTTATTGGCGTATTTTTGGTTGATCTTCCGATTAGAGGGAGTCTGCTTCTGCTGTTTTCAGTGGCTTTCGTCTATCTTTTGGTGACACTGGGATTGGGACTTTTCCTCTCTACTATTTCATCTACACAACAGCAGATGATGCTTGTTGCATTTTTCATCTGGGTAACATTTATACTGATGAGTGGAATATTTACGCCCACTGAGAGCATGCCTGTCTGGGCGCAAAAAATCAACTTCATTAATCCCTTGTCCTATTTCATGCGTGTCATACGTATGATTCTTTTGAAGGGATCAGGATTTCAGGATATTGCCAGGGATTTTTATGGTTTGCTGATATATTCAGTGTTGATACTTTCTCTGGCTATTGGAAATTACCGTAAAACGACCTGATAGAATAACTGATTGAAGATTACCGGAGTACAACTTGATCAAAATACTTATTGAAAATGATCAGAACTTACTGATCGAGCAGTTGGTCGAAAATTTTTCGTGTTGCCTTACTGTCCCAATCCACGGCTCCAACCTTCTTTGTTACAATAGATCCGTCTTTTGCAATAATATAAGTAGTAGGGATTGACCTTACAGCAACTTTTTCAGGTAGATTATTTCCACCATAATATATTGGGAGTGAATATCCGCGGTCTGAAAGAAATTGATTCACTTCGGCGGGTTGTTGATTTGTGATGAGGACAAATTTAACCTTGTCGCCATAAGCATCGTATATTTTCTGTACTTCAGGAAGCTCTGCGATACACGGTGGACACCATGTTGCCCAGAAATTCAGAAAGACAACCTCATTTTGAAAGCTTTCAGGATCAATGATATCCCCATCCTCATCTTGTATATTCCATTGGTAATCAGAATCATCCAAATGAATTCTGGAATCTTCATTTACCATGGATGGATGTTTAAGGTTTAGAAAGACCTTGTTCATACCGGTAGTGATAACCTTACGGGGACCGGGAATAATCAGTAACACAAGGAATACCCAGAAGAATACATCACCTATTTTCTGTCTCAGTTTTCGTGTTTTCCACTTCTCAAAACTTGCCTTTAAATTTGCCATATCAGATTTCAATTTTTTTAAGTAATAATCCTTCACCATTGTGGTACCTCTTCAAAACAAAGTTAAACCTGTTTAGGTTCAGACAGAGATCAAAATCTTCTTTGGGAGCATAATCTTGCTTCTCTGGAAGAAAAAACCGGACGCCACTGCTAATTCGTATATTCTCAACTGCCGAAAGGAAGTTAAAGGAGTTCCCCTCCAGTTCACTTTTAATATATTCAGCACAGGCAGTATCTTCCTCAACCGGATATTCAGCACCATATCCCATTGCAACCAGGGATACAGTCTGAGGATTTTTATGCTTGATATATTCCACAATGGCACCGGCATTTACGAAGCTGCCGCTAATAACCTCATCTGCGTTTATTGCGTTTACCATTCCCTGTGTTCCGGCACTGGTCGTGTGTACAATGGTTTTTCCACTGAAATCATGGTCTAGAATATGAGAAGGAGAGTTTCCGAAATCAAAACCTTCCGGCATCTGCTCATTGCGCTCACCGATGAGAACATAATCAGGATTTTCTTTCTTCAGTCGATATGCCTCCTCAATATCACCCACAGGAATAATGACCTCTGCTCCATTATTAAAAAGGTAACAATCCAGTGAAAATGCCCTGAACACGTCAATAATAACCGTAAGTCCTGTTGCTTCCTTCGCACCCTCAACCAGATTCAGGATTTGTATTTGCATGCCATTTTTTTTGAGGCCACAAGATAGTTAATTGTACGAGATAATTGAGAGAATTCTAGGCGGCTGTAGTATATCCTAAATATTCAAAAAAAATCTCTATTTTCGAACAAACTAATCTAACAATTATGAAACGTACAATCATCCTTTTATCATTCTCAATCTATTTTCTAGTGCAAACTTCTGTATACGGACAAGATACCTATGTTCCAACAGACAATAACCTTGAAGCAAGGGAGTGGTTTCAGGATGCAAAATTTGGTCTTTTCGTTCACTGGGGGGTATATTCTGTAATGGCCGGTGGGGGAGATTTAGGTATCGCTGAATGGATAATGCATCGCAAAGAGATCCCTGTAAGTCAGTATGAAATGCTGCCCTCTTTTTTCAATCCCACGCAATTTGATCCTGCTGAGTGGGTTTCCATGGTAAAAGACGCAGGGATGAAGTATATAACCATAACCTCGAAGCACCATGATGGTTTTGCCATGTATGATTCGGATATATCAGATTATAACGTTGTAGATGCAACACCTTATGGCAAGGATATATTGGGGGCACTGAAGGAGGAATGTGACAAGCAAGGTATTAAGCTATTCTTCTATTATTCTCAGCTTGACTGGCACCATACGGATTATTATCCAAGGGGAAGGACTGGTAATGCAACTGGTCGTGTGGAAAGTGGCGATTGGGATGCATATATAGATTATATGAATACTCAACTATCGGAGCTATTGACTAAATACGGAGATATTGGAGGTATATGGTTCGACGGAATGTGGGATAGGCCGGATGCGCCATGGAGACTTGAAGAAACATATGCCCTTATTCATGAATTACAAGATCAGGCACTGGTAGGAAGTAACCATCATAAAATGCCTTTTGAGGGGGAGGATTTTCAAATGTTTGAAAGAGATCTGCCCGGAGCAAATACCATGGGATTTAATGAGGCTGGTATTGGCGCACTACCCCTGGAAATGTGTGAGACAATGAATGGATCATGGGGATACAATATCAAGGACCGGGAATTTAAATCTACAAAAAGACTCCTCCATACACTCATTAAGGCAGCAGGTATGAATACAAATTTCCTAATGAATACAGGTCCTATGCCCAATGGGAAAATCCAGCCGGCAAATGTACAGACAATGAAGGAGATGGGGGAATGGATGAGGACCTATGGTGAGTCAATTTATGGAACCAGGGGAGGGCCCGTAGAGGAGCAATCATGGGGCGTAAGCACCCAAAAGGAGAATAAGATTTACCTTCATATACTGAATCAGGAGGAGACGGATATTTTAGTACCGGTCGATTCCAAAATGGTAAAGAAAGCAACAGAGTTTTCTTCAGGTAAGAAACTGAAATTCAAAAAAACAAGGGATGGTATATATCTGCTAATTCCTGAAAATGAAGAGGATATTGATTATATTATTATCCTGGAAATGAAATAATCTCAAAAATGAGATTGATGCTGATTATATAAAATAAGTTTGATATAAAAGAATTGTTTGTGTAAGGTTAAGGCATGCCTGGACCCTCCAAAAAACTTTGTGTCAGACTATTTTACCACCCACTTATCACACCAATCCATATACATCTCCCAGTCGGCCTTTGTAATATCATGCGGACCGCTTCGTAAATGATAGCCGGTAATTCCCAGGTAAGATTGATCGGGTGGGGGTTGAGACTCTGGAAAATCTTGTTCGAAACCAAAAAATCATATACCACTTTGTCCAGATAGAAATTGAAGCAGGACTGTGTGAATTGCTTTCGTTTTTGTCCTCTGCGAATAGGGGGTGTAAATCATTTTTGAACCCATCATCGTAATCGGGGTCAAATTCTCCATAATACACTGTTACCAAGCTATAGCCCCTGTTAATTAAGGTTGATAATGGCCATCTGCTCTCTCTTACTTCACGACTGTTTTTATCCACACGGTTTTCTATGATTTATATCGATCGTTGTTCTTTTCCAGGCAGAATGTATGGTGATTTCCTCTAAAGAATCAATGGTATGGTTTCCGAAGAAATTAAGTCCGAAAAAAAACGGAACCGGATTTTCAGTGGGGGGTAAAATCATAAAATTAAAAAATAGCTCAGGCCAAGTTTGCAACTTAGCTACTGCTCTCTGCATCCCAACAAAAACTTTTTCATAATTTTAGCTATTATGAGAATATTCTCATTATATTTGCTGCTTCATTTTTTTGATTTATCAATTATTAAGTGCTTCGAGGCCAAAAAATCGATGATATGCATATAAAACAGAAACCAAACAGAAACTTAATTAAACTTCTTATACTCTTCTTATCTATTACGATACCATGGATTATAGCCGTGATCATAATTGGAGAAGTGAATGAAATGAAACTGGAAATGGATGTTCCCGCTGTAAATTACAGTGTTGACAGTACAGCGAAAGTTGATCATAGCAAGTTCTTATCCCTCCAACAGGAGTTCAATACGCCACATGAAGTTACAGATGCATGTCTTACTTGTCACAATATGACCGCACAGGATGTGATGAAATCTTCTCACTGGACCTGGTCCCGGGATTATAAAATGGAAGATGGAACTACCATACAACTTGGTAAAAAGAACATCATAAATAACTTTTGTATTGGAATAGCGACAAATGAAACAAGATGCACAAGTTGTCATATAGGTTATGGTTGGGAAGATGATTCGTTTGACTTCACTAACAGTAGCAACATTGATTGCATCGTTTGTCACGACAAGACCGGTACGTACGAGAAGTATCCTACTGCAGCGGGTTATCCGGCTACGGTTGAAAAGAAATTCAAGGAAAAAACATTTTATCCGCCTGACTACAATCTCATTGCTCAAAATGTTGGTATTCCCGGAAAGGAAAATTGTGGTGCATGTCATTTCGTAGGTGGGGGCGGAAACAACGTAAAGCATGGAGATATTGCCAGTGAATTAGTTGCCATAACAAGAGATGTGGATGTACATATGGCAGAAGACGGAGCAAATTTGAATTGTATTGATTGCCACAAGACAACTAATCACAATATCTCAGGAAACCTCTATTCAATTGCTTCTGTGGACGATAATAGAGTTACCTGTAATCAGTGTCATACCGATCAGCCTCATAAGAGCAGGAACCTGAACAAACATGTTAGCAGGATAGCTTGCCAGACATGTCATATTCCTGGTTTTGCACGGGAGAGTTCGACTAAAATGTATTGGGACTGGTCAACAGCCGGAAGAACGAATGAAGATGGTTCTCATATTGTAGAATATGATAGCATGGGTAATATCTCTTACCATACGCAGAAAGGAACTTTTCAGTGGGCTAACAACGTAGAGCCGGAATATGTTTGGTTTAATGGAAAAGCAAGTCATTATGTTCTTGGTGAGCAGCTTGACACAACAGGACCGGTTCAGATTAATACATTACACGGTGACTATCACGAGAAAGAATCTATTCTGGTTCCGGTAAAAGTTCACAGGGGAAAACAAATTTATGATCCCGTTAACAACACAATGATCCAGGCACTACTTTTTGGAAAAGACAGTACTGCTTTTTGGAAAGGCTTCAATTGGGATATTGCTGCTGAAATTGGCATGGAAAGAGTAAACTTGCCATATAGTGGAGAGTATTCATTCATTTCTACTGAAATGTATTGGCCCATTAACCATATGGTGGCACCTGCAGATCAGTCCCTTAAGTGTAATGATTGTCATTCACGGGATGGCAGACTATACAATGTGTCCGGATTCTACCTTGCTGGAAGAGATAGAAGTCCATTGCTTGATAAAGTTGGATTCTTACTCATAATATTCGCAATAGCCGGAGTAGGAATTCACGCAGCAATAAGAATAATAAAAAAATAATAAGCGCTCATAATTAGCATTACTATGAAAAAGAGAACATATATATACCGGGGATTTGAACGATTTTGGCATTGGAGCCAGGCGCTCCTCATATTCTTTCTTGCATTAACCGGATTGGAAATCCATGGCAGCTATACAATATTTGGTTTTGAAAATGTGATTGTCTGGCATAACACCGCCGCCTGGGCCCTCCTGGTGCTTATTGTATTTACTATTTTCTGGCATTTTGTTACAGGGGAATGGAAACAGTATATTCCAACTACAAAGTTTCTTAAGGCACAATTTACATACTATATATCCGGGATATTCAAAGGTGCACCACATCCTACGCACAAGACTATCTATAACAAATTCAACCCTTTACAGAGGTTTGTCTACCTGGGATTAAAACTGCTTATTATTCCATTGATGGTCATAACCGGATTCATCTATATGTATTATTTGTATCCTAATAATCCTATTCAATTAAATGGACTGACAAATCTTGCCTATCTGCATACTTTTGGTGCATTTTCACTTCTCGCCTTTGTGGTTGCTCATGTATATCTCACCACAACCGGTGATAAACCGCTGACAAGTATAAAAGCGATGATTACCGGATGGGAAGTTATCGATGTAGATTCTCATGAGGAGCGCATGAAACACCTGGAAGATGCTGTAAATGATAGTGCTGCCGGATATTACAGGATTAGTACGGATGGGAAAATAGTAGATGTAAATAATACTTGGTTAAAGCTTTATAAATGTAAGGATCGTGATGCTATCCTTGGTAAACACTACGCATTGACACGTGATTCGGATGATCAAAAGATACTGGAGGATATGATTCAGAAAGCACTGAAGGGTGCGTATTTTTCAGGGGTTCCGGTAACCAGAAAATGCATGGATGGATCAAAAGCTCATCACCTTTTATCAATGAACCCTGTGAAAGAGGATGATGAAATCACTGGTATCGAGGGGTTTATAATTGATATAGATGAGTCAGCTCCATTTTCTGAGCATGTTGACCATGCAATCAGAGACAGCAGTGCCGGCTACTATAGAATTGATGACAAAGGCATGATGCTCGATGTGAATGAAGCATGGCTTAGACTCTATAAATATGATAACAAAGATGAAGTTATCGGCCGTCATTATTCAATTTCCAGGAATCCGGATGAATTGCTGAAGCTGGAAAATACCTTCAATAGAGTAATGAAAGGAGAACCTTTATTAAGTTCTCATGCCACCAGGTTATGCAGGGATGGTTCTACCGGTCGACACATACTCTCTGCAAATCCCGTTTATGAAGGGAATAAGGTTGTTGGAATGGAAGGATTTATTCTTGATATCTCCAACCTGGAAGTGTAGTAATAAATATTAGTTCAAGTTACTTCTTAACCCTAAAGTGAACATCATAGAGTGTAGTGACCTTCATTTCTACTTAAAATATTCTGAAGCTTTCCTTCAATATTGCTATATTTGTGATACAATTTGAATGCAATGCTGAAAAAACTGAGACATTTCTTCCAAACTGAACTCTGGTCCCTGAGTCTTGATGACAGGTCTAGCCGGAAAGGCTTTCTGATTCGCCAGATCAGAATATTCGTTTATGCTTTTAAAGGATTCTTTGAAGACAGGGTTGCCATGAGAGCGAGTTCTCTGACATATTTTACAATGCTTTCTATTATCCCAGTCTTCGCTATGGGCTTTGGTATTGCCCAGGGCTTTGGTTTTGAGGATAAAATGAGAGAATTTATTGAGCATAGTTTTGAGGGGCAGGACCAGATTATTAAGGTGATCAATGATTTGGTTTCGCAAATTTTAGACAACACCAAAGGGGGATTGATGGCTGGTATTGGATTTGTAATCGTATTCTGGTCGATCATACAGGTATTGAATAATATTGAGTTTTCTTTTAACGATATCTGGCAGGTCAAGAAAGCAAGGACACCAATGAGGAAATTTACAGATTACCTGGCCATGATGATCATAGCGCCCTTTGCAATTGCGATTTCAGGTAGCTTCACCGTAAAATTACAAGCCACTGCTGCAGACATTGAATTGCTTAGATGGGGCATACAGTTTTTTATGAAACTGGTGCCTTATCTATCTATTTGGCTGATGTTTACGCTCATATATATTGTCATGCCAAATACGAAAGTGAAGTTTAAATATGCGCTTATTGCCGGAGTTTTTGCAGGGACACTCTCCTTGTTGGTGCAATGGGCCTTTATTGAATTTCAGATTGGTGTGACGAGATTTAATTTACTCTATGGTAGTATTGCCATCATTCCTTTGTTATTGATGTTGTTGCAAATAACCTGGCTTATTGTGCTTTTGGGTGCAGAAATCTCTTTTGCCTATCAAAATATTGAAAACTATGAATTTGAAAAAGAGGCACTTAATCTAAGTCATGACAATAAGAGGATCCTGACTATGTTGATCGCTCAGTATATTGTTAAGAATTTTGAAGATGGAGGAAAGGCCAAGACAACTGATGATTTGAGCCATGATTTGGGTATGCCCCTCAGACTGATGAATCAACTGGTATATGATATGGTTGAGTGTAATATTTTGGCAGAACTTGCATCAGATGATTCTAAAAGCGGCTCTTATCAACCTGCCATGGATATAAATTTACTCGATGTTGATACCCTTTATACAAAGCTGGAGAAACAGGGAGGAGACCATTTGATTGTTACTGAATCTGAAACCCTGGATAAGATCTTGAAGATCCATGAACATATGTTGCATGCCATGACAGAATCACCTTCAAATGTGCTCTTAAAAGATATATAGATATGTCGCTCCCGGAGCATACTTCGTACCTGCACCTCACATCCTGTACCTTGCTATACATATCCGGAACCCTGCCCTTTGCATCTCACATCTCAGTTCCCTTATCTTAAAAGTATAAGTAAAACGCAAATATTTATTTTAATTTATCATTGAAATTGACTTGTACTTTAAAAATTAATAGTTAATATTGCACCGTAGTTAGAAATTATGAAAAATCTTTATACCCATATCAGGCATCATCAGGCGCATCATCATAGCGTTTGGACTTGTCGTGGATAGAAGATTGTAAACATATTATAGTAACATTAAAGGTTTGCAGATTCTGCAAACCTTTTTTAATTTATAAAAATGAAGAAATTACGAATAGCGATACAGAAGTCGGGAAGATTAAGTGAGAAATCTATTAATCTTCTGAAGGAAGCAGGAGTCTCCCTAACCAACGGGGAGAGGAAGTTGTTGGCACAATCGGGATCTTTTCCCATTGAAGTATTATATCTCAGAGATGATGATATTCCTCAATATGTAGAAGATGGTGTGGCAGATATTGGTATTGTAGGTGAAAATGTTTTTGCTGAAAAGGGAAAAGAGGCAGATATTGTCGAAAGACTGGGCTTTTCAAGATGCAGGCTTTCTCTGGCGATACCAAAGCAGCTGAACTATGAGGGAGTTGAATTTTTTGAAGGTAAGAAGATCGCAACCTCATATCCTGTTATCCTGGAGAAATTTCTGAATGAAAAAGGTGTAAATGCCGAGATACATGAGATCTCAGGATCCGTGGAAATAGCGCCGGGAATTGGTTTGGCAGATGGTATTTTTGACATAGTAAGCTCTGGAAGTACTTTGATCAGTAATGGCTTGACAGAAGTTGATGTTGTCATGAAGTCAGAAGCTGTAGTGATAGGAAATCGGGATATGGATCAGGAGAAAAGGGAAATCCTGAATGATCTCTTGTTTCGGATCAGAAGTGTACTGGCATCCACTAATAATAAATATATTCTTCTGAATGCTCCCAATGACAAACTGGACGACATTATTTCTGTAATCCCGGGAATGAAAAGCCCTACAGTGATGCCATTGGCTGATTCTGGTTGGAGTTCTGTGCATTCGGTCCTCTCCGAAAGTCAGTTTTGGCAGGTTATTGGCAAACTGAAAGAATTTGGAGCCCAGGGTATATTGGTTATTCCCATTGAGAAAATGATTATTTGAAACATACTTTAGACTGAGGTGATGATTATTTGAAATATACTCTAAATGCAATGAATACATATCTGAATCCACCGGAAAATTCATGGTCTCAAATACTGCAACGTCCTGTATATGAGAGTGAAAATCTATATGAATCAGTAAGAGAAATACTTAAGGATGTCAAGGAAAATGGAGATGTGGCAGTAAGAAAATACACCCGTCAATTCGATAAAATTGATTTAGAAAAGTTTGAAGTCAGTACTGAAGAATTAGCCAATGCAGAAAATGAAGTTGATGAGGCATTGCGCAAAGCAATACTGGATGCTAAAAAGAACATTGAAAAATTTCATGAGAGTCAGATAACAAAAACCATAAAAACTGAAACTGCTTCCGGTGTTACATGCTGGCAAAAAGCCCTTGCTATTGAAAAGGTCGGACTTTATATACCAGGAGGTACAGCGCCTTTGCTTTCAACTGCTTTAATGCTGGGTGTTCCCGCTAAATTGGCCGGATGCAGAGAGATTGTCCTATGCACACCTCCTGATGCAGAAGGTTTGATTAGTCCGGCAATCCTGTATATAGCTGAGATATTGGGCATAAAAAAAGTGCATAAAATTGGTGGAGTACAGGCTATCGCAGCTATGGCATACGGCACAGAAACAATTCCTGCAGTAAATAAAATATTCGGACCTGGAAATCAATGGGTAACAGCTGCTAAGCAATTGGTGGGACTTGATACAGTAGCCATTGATATTCCGGCAGGACCTTCAGAATTAGCGATTCTGGCCGATAAAACTGCTATTCCCTCATTCGTAGCTTCAGATCTGTTGTCTCAGGCCGAGCATGGTGAAGATAGCCAGGTCATTCTGATTAGCGATTCGATAGATTTATTGGAAGAGGTGCAAATTGAACTCGATAAGCAACTGGAATCCCTTCCACGAAAGGAAATTGCTGAAAAGGCCCTGGAAAATAGTAAATTGATACTAATTGACAAGCTGGAAGATGCACTAAGGATGATGAATGAGTATGCTCCTGAGCATTTGATCATTGCTTGTGAAAATTATACTGAAATTGCAGAGGATATTATAAATGCAGGGTCTGTATTTCTGGGTAATTATTCTCCGGAAAGTGTAGGAGATTATGCTTCAGGAACAAATCATACCTTGCCAACCAACGGCTGGGCGCATTCTTATAGTGGACTAAATATGGACAGCTTTGTTAAGAAAGTTACATTTCAGGAGATAACGAAGGAAGGACTTTCAAACATTGGGAATACTGTTATGAGTATGGCTGAAGCAGAAAAGCTGCAGGCCCACAGTAAGGCAGTTAAAATTAGATTGAACTCCGAACTATGAAAATCGAATCTCAAATTTCGAACCATGATCTATGCGCAATGCACTATTAACAATGCAATCAGAACTATGAATTTTGACCTGAATATACTCATAAGACCAAACATCAGGAATCTGACACCTTATTCTTCTGCCAGAGACGAATATACCGGTGGAGAAGCTATTTACCTGGATGCAAATGAAAATCCCTTCAATGCACCACAAAACAGGTATCCTGATCCGCTTCAGTGCGACTTAAAGAAGAAAATCGGTGCGATGAAAGAGATCCCGGCAGACCAGATATTCCTTGGAAATGGATCTGACGAAGCAATTGACCTTCTTTATCGAATATTCTGTGAACCGGGGACCGATAATGTAGTATCCATCTCACCAAGCTATGGAATGTACCAGGTATGTGCAGATATTAATGATATTGAAGTCAGGAAAGTATTGCTTAATCCTGATTTTTCGCTGGATACTGCCTCACTTAAACAGGCTTGCAATAAACATACGAAGCTCCTGTTCATCTGCTCCCCAAATAATCCCACTTCCAATTCATTTCCAAAAAAGCAGATTTTGGAACTTGCTGAAAATCTTAATCTATTAATTGTTGTAGATGAGGCTTACATAGATTTTAGCGAGAGAAGCAGCCTGATTGAAGAGCTTCAGAAATATCCGAACCTGGTGGTTTTACAAACCTTATCGAAGGCATGGGGAATAGCAGGTATCCGGCTTGGAATGGCTTTGGCTTCTACGGAAATCATTAAGCTCATGAGCAGTGTGAAATATCCATATAATGTCAATAGGCTAACAATGGATTATGCTATAAATGCATTGGATAATCAGACGATTAAAGAGGAGTGGGTAGATTCAATTCTGAAAGAGAGAAATAAGATGGAGAAGAAATTGAAAATGTACAGGTTTGTGCAGAAGGTTTATCCATCAGACGCCAATTTTTTACTGGTGAAGGTCAAAAAACCTAAAGAGGTTTATGATTACCTGGTGAGCCGGAAAATCATAGTGCGTGACCGCTCTGATGTACCACTTTGTGAAGGATCTCTGCGCATAACAATAGGAACAAAAGAGGAAAACAGTGCATTGACTAATGCATTAATGCAATACCAGCGGGATTTTGTAGAATCATGTGAGTAGTAGCAGAGGCTTAATTTATTGCATCAAATACGCTGGTTTATTATATTTAACACCTTAAAATACAATTTATTACGTACGATAGTAATTCGATAAAAAATATAAATATGAAACGCGTAATATTCATAGACAGAGACGGTACATTGCTTGTAGAACCGCCCATCGATTACCAGATAGATTCATTGGAAAAACTGGAGTTTATTCCAGGCGTTTTCAGGAATCTGTACCTAATCAGTAAATTCACTGATTATGAATTGGTCATTGTCTCAAATCAGGATGGAATGGGCACTGAGCAGTTTCCTGAAGAAGCTTTTAAAGCACCTCACGATAAATTTATTAAGGCATTTGAAAATGAAGGAGTTATATTCGATAATATTTTAATTGACCCATCACTTCCAGAGGAGAACTCTCCAAATAGAAAGCCTGCAACAGGAATGATGTCTGCATATATAAATGGAGATTACGACCTGGAAAATTCATATGTGATAGGAGATCGGAAAACAGATATTGAGCTGGCAAGAAATCTTGGAACAAAGGCTATTTTCTATGGCGATAAAGAAAAGGAGATCGGTTCAAATGAACTTGAGAATGTCTGTATGCTTAAGACCAATAGCTGGGATGAGATTTATAGTTTCATTCGATCTGGTTTGAGAAGGGGAGTTGTGAGCAGAAAGACAAATGAAACTTCCATAAATATCGAATTATCTCTGGATGGTTCCGGCAAGGCTGATATTGAAACCGGATTGGGATTTTTTGACCACATGCTGGAGCAAATTGCAAAGCATGGAAACTTTGATCTCACTGTAAAAACAAAGGGTGATCTGCATGTAGATGAGCATCATACAATTGAGGATACAGGAATTGCACTGGGTGAGGCATTTTTAATGGCATTAGGAGATAAGAGAGGAATCAGTCGATATGGATTTACCCTTCCAATGGATGATTCACTGGCAAATGTTGCGGTGGATTTTGGAGGAAGGTCATGGCTTATCTGGGAGGCAGAATTTAATCGGGAGAAAGTTGGTGATCTTCCCACAGAGATGTTCTACCACTTCTTTAAATCATTCTCAGATGCTTCTAAATCAAATTTGAATATAAAAGCAGAAGGAAACAACGAACACCATAAAATTGAGGCAATTTTTAAGGCATTTAGCCGGTCGCTGAAAGGTGCAGTGGAACTGGAGAAGAATAGTGATAAACTGCCCAGTACGAAAGGTATTCTATGATAATGTAATAATGCAACAATGCGACAATGCAACAATGCGACAATGCAACAATGCAACAAATCATTATTGCATTAATAAAAAATATAAATGACAGTAAGCATCATAAAATACAATGCCGGTAACATCCGCTCTGTCGACTTCGCTCTCCGAAGAATGGGGGTGATAGCAGAAATTACGGATGATCCGACTGTGATCAGAGCATCAGATAAGGTGATCTTTCCCGGGGTGGGAGAGGCGGCCAGCACGATGAAGTATCTGCAAGAGCGTTCGATGGATCAGTTATTGAAAGGTTTGAGCCAGCCTGTATTGGGTATTTGTCTCGGACAACAACTTATGTGCGATTGGTCTGAAGAACGTGATACAAATTGTATTGGGATTTTTAATCAAACGGTGAAGAAATTTCCTCCTCTTGATAATGTGCCGCATATGGGCTGGAATCAGTTGGAAAATCTGACAGGTGATCTTTTCAAAGGTATCGATAGTGGTGAGTATGTATATTTTGTTCACTCCTACTATGTTCCTGTTGGAAAGGATACAGCTGCTGAGAGTAACTACATACTGAATTTTAGTGCCTCCATGCAAAAGGATAACTTCTTTGCAACGCAGTTTCACCCTGAGAAAAGCGGAGACACAGGATTACGAATTCTTAAAAACTTCATCGCACTATGATAGAGATTATACCGGCCATAGATATAATAGACGGAAAGTGTGTGAGACTTACACGTGGTGACTACAATCAGCGTACAGAATATGGCGCCGATCCACTTGAGATGGCCATCAGATTTGAGGATCATGGCTTGAAGCGCTTGCATGTCGTTGATCTGGATGGTGCAAGAATGGGGAAAGTGATCAATTACAGGATGATTGAAAAAATTGCAGCTCGAACTTCACTGAGATTGGATGTTGGAGGTGGATTAAAAACAATTGAGGATCTGAAAATCGTGTTTGAGTCAGGGGCTGAAATGGCTACAGGAGGGAGTATAGCAGTGAAAAATCCTGAAATGATGGAGAGCTGGCTATCTCAATATGGATCGGAGCGCATCATCCTGGGTAGTGATTTTAAAGACAAAATGATCGTTGTTTCAGGCTGGACAGAGCAGTCTGACCAGGAACTGATGCCCTTTCTGGAATCGTGGGTGAAAAGAGGTGTTACGCAGACCATTTGTACAGATGTTAGTAAAGATGGCTTACTTCAGGGTGTGTCATTAGAGACTTATAATGAGATTATTAAGGCATTTCCGGATCTATACCTGATTGCCAGCGGAGGAATATCAGGAATAGCTGATATAGAAAAACTGGCAGAGATGGATATTCCTGCTGTAATTATTGGCAAGGCTATATACGAAGGGAAAATTGACCTGAAAGAGCTCGAAAGATTTTTATAACATATTGAGATGTGATTTTTCGCCTCACCACTTTTTACCTTTTTACTTTTACCTTTTACTAGAACAATGTTAGCAAAACGAATCATACCATGTCTCGATATCCGCAATGGAAAAACTGTTAAGGGAATCAATTTCCTGGATATACAGGAAGTTGGAGATCCGGTTGAGCTGGGGGCCAAATATGCCAGCGATGGTGCAGATGAACTGGTTTATCTGGATATTACAGCAACACACGAAAAAAGGAAACTCTTTTCAGATCTTGTGACGCGGATAGCAGCGAATCTGAATATTCCCTTTAGCGTGGGAGGTGGAATCAATGAATTGAAAGATGCGGATATACTGCTTTCGGCAGGTGCCGATAAAGTTTCGATTAATTCATCAGCTGTTAGAAATCCGAATCTGATCGACAATATATCAGGTAGTTTTGGCAATCAGTTTGTAATTGTTGCCATTGATGCCAAATTGGAGAAAGATGGCTGGCGTGTATACATTAATGGAGGTAGGATTCCTGTGGAGAAGGAGCTGTTTTCCTGGGCAAAAGAGGCTGAGAATCGTGGTGCCGGTGAAATACTCTTTACATCCATGAATCATGATGGAACAAAGAATGGCTTTGCTGTTGAAGCACTGCGAAAATTATCAGAAATCCTTTCTATCCCTGTGATAGCATCAGGTGGAGCAGGAAAAGAAGAGCATTTTGTGGATGTATTCAACAATGGAAAGGCTGATGCTGCATTGGCTGCCAGTATTTTTCATTACAATGAAATACCTATCCCACGACTAAAAAAATACTTAATAGAGAACAATATCAACGTAAGATAAAGCATATGGATTTTGAAAAAATGGGAGGTCTGATCCCAGCAATTATACAGGATAATAGCACAAGCAAGGTGCTGATGCTTGGTTTCATGAACAGTGAAGCTTATGAGAAGACACGTAAAGAAGGGAGAGTTACTTTTTACAGCAGGACAAAGCAGCGGCTATGGACAAAAGGGGAGGAGAGTGGTAATTTTCTTGACGTAGTAGAGCTCATTGAAGATTGCGACAATGATACCGTGTTGGTAAAAGTCAATCCTGTGGGACCTGTTTGTCATACGGGATCTGACACCTGTTTTAATGAGAAGAACAGTGCCGGTATCAATTTTCTCGGACAACTACAGTCTGTTATTCAGCAAAGAAAACAAGATATGCCTGAGGGTAGTTATACCACTCAACTATTTAGCGAGGGGATAAATAAAATTGCACAAAAGGTTGGAGAAGAGGCTGTTGAATTGATTATCGAGGCGAAAGACCAGAACGATGAACTCTTCCTCAACGAAGCAGCAGATCTGACATATCACCTCCTGGTATTACTGACTGCAAAAGGACAGGACCTTGAAAGTGTGGTAAAGATTCTTGAAAAGAGGCATGGAAAATAGCCATTGAAAAAATATGCTTTAGAAAACATGAAATATCTTAAACTTTTACACGAGAAATGAAATAAAAACAGTCGTATCCATTAACTTTACGAACTGTAAATTTGAATATTAACTTCTATATATCATTCTATGAAGACACAAGACTATATCCAGCGAGAAGACAAGTTCGGCGCACATAATTACCATCCACTGCCTGTAGTACTGGACAGGGGTGAAGGCGTTTTTGTATGGGACGTTGAAGGAGAGAAGTATTTCGATTTTTTATCAGCCTATTCAGCTGTTAACCAGGGACATTGCAATCCTAAGATTATTAAAGCATTGACTGATCAGGCCGGTAAGCTTACACTCACATCAAGAGCATTTTACAATGATGTATTGGGTGAATTTGAAGAGTATGTCACCAAATATTTCGGCTACGATAAGGTATTGCCAATGAATTCAGGTGCAGAGGGTGACGAGACAGCTATCAAGCTTTGCCGCAAGTGGGCTTATGAGAAAAAGGGGATAGCCGATAATGAAGCAAAAATTATTGTTTGCGAAGGAAACTTCCACGGCAGAACCATTACCATTATTTCCATGTCGACAGATCCTGATTCATACAAGGGATTTGGTCCTTATACCCCCGGTTTTATTACGGTTCCCTATAACGATACTGAAGCCCTTGCAAAGGCATTGGAAGATCCCAATGTAGCAGGATTTCTGGTTGAGCCTATCCAGGGTGAAGCAGGAGTTTACGTACCTGATGATGGCTACCTGAGTAAAGCATTTGAAATGTGTAAAGCAAAAAATGTGCTTTTCATTGCTGATGAAGTACAAACAGGGATTGCCAGAACAGGAAAACTACTGGCTTGTGATCATGAAGGAGTAAGACCTGATATTTTGATACTTGGAAAAGCTTTATCAGGAGGTGTTTATCCAGTTTCTGCTGTTCTGGCTGATGATGACATCATGTTAACCATCAAGCCGGGCGAACATGGTTCAACATATGGTGGAAATCCTTTGGCAGCAAAAGTGGCCATTGCAGCGCTGGAAGTTATTGAGGAAGAGGGATTGGCGGATCATGCCGAGAAGCTGGGAATACTGTTCAGAAGTGAGTTGGAGAAGATCAACCATCCGATGATTACCCTGGTTAGAGGCAAAGGTTTGCTTAATGCAATCATAATCGAACCCAAAGATGGCAAGACAGCATGGGATGTTTGTGTAGCCCTGAAGGAAAACGGTCTGCTTGCAAAACCAACCCACGAACATATCATCAGATTTGCGCCACCTCTCGTGATTACTGAAGAACAGATCATGGAGAGCATCGCAATCATCAGCAAAACAATTCGGGAGTTTTAGTCCTCACTTAGCTCTGGAGGAGCGCAATATCTATATATGACAATTAAAAAATCAAACCTCGATATAACAGTATCCCCCGGAGAAAACTTTTATCAATATGCAAACGGTGGCTGGTTGGCCTTACACCCTATTCCTGATGAATTCAGCAGGTACGGATCATTTGATATCCTTAGAGAAGACAATAAAAAGCTTGTCAGGTCAATTATAGAGGAAGTTGCTGCCTCTGCCAAAGACTCTGGTGAGCACGTGGCTAAACTGGTTGGTAGCTTCTACAGAATCGGTTTGGATACAGACGCCATTGAAAAGCAGGGAATCACTCCGATCCTTCCTGAGATGGAGAATATCAGTTCTATATCCTCAAAAAGCGACATCAGCAGATTGATTGCTGAGCTATTTCAAAACAGTCATCCATCACTGTTTCACATTTTTCCTTCCCCCGACAGGGAAAACTCTGAGATGATAATTACAAACCTCTATCAGGGTGGAATGGGACTTTCAGATGTGGATTATTACAGGAATGATGATGACAGAAGCAAGGAGATACGTGCAGAATACATAAAGTACATTGCTGATATGCTTCAACTTACAGGTACAAATGAATCTGAAGCTACATCATCTGCTAATACTATACTCAGACTGGAGACAAGGATTGCTTTTGCTGCTATGACACGCCTGGAGCAACGGGATCCTCACAATACTTTCAATAAAATGGATCTCAATGGTCTCATTAATCTGGCGCCATCAATCGATTGGAAATTAATCCTTAAATCTGTTGCATTGTCAGGGGAGGATAGTTTCAATATCAATCAGCCTGATTTCTTCGTGGAAATATCAAAGATGGTGGATGAGATATCCATCGAAGATTGGAAAGTATATTTCAGCTGGCGTCTGCTGAATGGCACAGCATCACTTCTTTCTTCCAATTTTGAGAACAGAAAATTCGAATTTTACGGCGCATTTTTATCAGGAAAAAAGGAGATTCAGCCTCGTTGGAAAAGAGTGACGAGCGCAACGGAAGATGCACTTGGTGAGGCAATTGGTAAGCTATTTATTGCAAAACACTTTCCTGAGGCTGCAAAAAAGAGAATGCTGGTATTGGTTGAAAACCTGAGGATTGTTCTACAACAAAAAATTGAAACCCTTGAGTGGATGTCTGAAACCACGAAAGAGGAAGCGCTGAAAAAGCTGGCTTTGATGCGTGTGAAAATTGGATTTCCTGATAAGTGGAGAGATTTTTCTGCATTAGAATTCAAGAATAACTCATACTACGAGAATTACCGCACAGCTTCCATCTTCAATATGAAATATGAGTTTGCCAAGATTGGTAAGCCTGCAGACAGAGAGGAGTGGGGCATGACACCACAAACGGTGAATGCCTATTACCATCCGCTTTTAAACGAAATTGTATTTCCGGCTGGTATATTGCAAGCACCGTTTTTTGATATGAAGGCAGATGATGCAGTGAATTATGGAGCGATTGCTGTTGTAATCGGACATGAAATGACACATGGATTCGATGACCAGGGACGAAAGTATGATAAGAACGGTAATCTTAATGACTGGTGGACAGAAGAGGATGCAAAGCTGTTCTCTGAAAGGTCTCAGGTACTTGTTGATCAGTTTAATAAAATAAATATCAAGGATGAAGTATTCGCTGATGGAAAACTAACACTTGGAGAGAATATAGCAGACCTGGGAGGCTTAAACATTGCCTTTGAAGCTGTAAAAAGAGCCTGGTCAAAGGAAAAACCTGATGCTGAGATTGATGGATTTACCCCGGAACAGCGTTTCTTTCTTGCCTATGCTCATATCTGGGCAAATAATATCCGTGACAAAGAGAAATTGAGACTCCTCAAGGAGGATGTACACTCATTAGGCGAACACCGTGTTAATGGACCATTGCCTAATGTTGAAGAGTTTTATAAGGCTTTTGGAATAACAGAATCGGATCGTGTTTATATACCGGTGAAGGAGAGGGCTGATATTTGGTGATTGCCTTAGCAGGAGATGGAAATTTTTCATATTCCATTTTGGAATATCACGAAAAAATTAAATCCATAACAGGATGATCAGATTGTCACCACTTTACCACTATTTTCCCTGATAAACTCTCCTTGCTGTTTCTCAATACATAATAATAGATTCCCTCATATAACTGACTGGTTTCAATCTCAATACTGCGTTCTCCAGCTGTATTGTAGCTATAACTATCATTAATAATTAGCTGTCCCAGCTGATTATATACATTAAGATTGTATTCGCCGGGCGTAGAAATTGTAAATGGTAAAAAAGCTATTGAACTACTGGGATTCGGATATATTTTTCCTATGGAAAACTTCTCAGCATTTGACTTTTCAACATTTACCGGTGTGAAGCCCGGAGGAAAGAAATATTGCAATATATCATCAATTGTTGCCCTCCATTGTCCCCAGCTATGGCCTTCGTAAAATTGTTTCCATTCGAATTCATATCCCAGACTTGTTAATTCATCTGTAAAAGATGGCCAGTCAATACCCAGATTTTCATATGTTCCGACATTAAAATATATTTTGACATCCTTTTTATCAGTAATATATAAAAGGGCTACTTCACCATCGTTTGGCCACAGGGCGGGGGAGTGCCATCCTGAATTGGCAAAAACTTTAGGGTATGTGTGTGCTATTAAACCACTTGTATTGCCCCCAAAGGATGCACCCATAGTAAGTCTGGATTCCTTATGCGGGTATGTTTTGTAGTTTGCATCGATATAAGGAACAACGGTCTCTGAAACATACTGCGCATAGTTAAAGCGATTTGCTCCTGCATACTCATCAGTTCGATCATTGGGTTTGATAAATACAGCGATTAATGGATCAATCTTGTTGCTGTCCAATAGATTATTCAAGACATTGGTCATACTTCCCAGGCTTATGTATTCATGTCCATCATGCACATATACAGTTGAATAGGCAAAATCATTGGCATCTTCATATCCTGGTGGCATATAGATCTGAATATTGAAACTCTTTCCAACTTCCGGACTCGCTAAAGAGAAACTCTCAATTGTTCCCTGCTCTACTCCATCATATATTTCTATCTCCCAGGGTTGAACATATCCGGGCATGGCTAATTCTGAATTGGGTCCAAAACCTCCGCTAACCTGATTTGGATTATGGGGATCCAGGATCCAGTTTCCTGCATTCAGTATGAACTTATAGTCCAGTCTTGCAGTCTGCTCAAATACTCGAGAATAGTAAAAGAAATTGGTTTCAGGGATTTTATTACATAGCCATAATCCTCCGCTGCCCCATCCGTTAAAATCACCGGCAACATTAACTGAGACAACATCTCCATAATAAATAAAATTCGCTGTATCACCTTCTATGAAAGGGATCCCGACAGCATTCATCTGATTAAAAAAACTATCTATCAATATAATTTTATCAGCAGCAAGTGAAATCTTATTGATGGAATCAAGAAATGAGTGAAAAGTAAATTGACTATTGGCATTTGAGATGAAAAGTGTCAGTAAACCGATCAGTAAAATTTTTCTCATGATTTCTTATTAAATCGTTAACAAGTTCACTCTTACTAGAATATTCTTTATTGTCAACTTGAGTTTTTAACCACTCATCATTTGGTTGCGTGAATGAAATACTTTGTCTTGCCATAAGACCTCTTTTGATGCAAAAAATACACCAAATATGCATCTTAAGCAAATTTCATAATTTTTATCAACCACATAAGTTCCAGGTATCGCCAGAAAGGATTCCTTATCTTTGTCGAAAAGAAAACCAATCAATGATTACGGATATAGTGTTAAACAAACCAGAACCTATTGCGTCTGGGAAAAAAACAGAGTCGTTTAAACGTGGAACGGATGTTCAGTATGTGATTGAAGTATTGGAGGCTGGTAAACCCATATTAATCACAGAGTTTTATAATAATGGATTGTCACTTCTTCAAGAGTTACATACGCATCTAAACAGAAAATTTCCGAATACGTCTTTTCAGGAACAACGCATGCATCGGTCAGAATATCGTAAGCTGTCAAATCTTATTTTAATAGAAATTGTAGATCATAAATTGGCAGTAAAGAAGTCTCCTTCGATCGGCTGGTTGGAAAAACTTTATCCAGAAACTAGTAATTTCTTGTTATCCTTTCCTCAAGTACAAGGACTAAATAGTGCCTGGCAGTGGTACCGAAATGGAATTTCTATTCCTGTACTTCGAAATAAAT
>JAUUZQ010000049.1 GCA_030589895.1 Bacteroidales bacterium | reverse complement strand
TACCTGATTCCCCTAATTATTTTCTTTCTGTTTTTTAATCTCTTAGATGCTTATAATAAAGCAATATATGATGCTGTTCTTGGTACATTTCTAAAAGAATTTGTGCTAAGATTATTTATTCTAACTGCACTTATACTATTTATTTTTAATTGGATAGACCTTCATCTTTTCATTCAATTGTATATTCTGGCATGGTTGCTACCAACAGTTATTCTTCTTGCAATACTAATCAGAAGAGGAGAGTTTAGATTTACCCCAATAAACAGAGAGGTTTTTACGAGAAAGATGATGTTGGATATGTTAAATCTTTGTTTTTATGGATTTATTTTCGGGTTGGGATCTTTTATGGTTTTTCAAATCGATAAAATTTTGGTAAATAAATTTCTTGGGATTGCTGCCACTGGAATATATGCTACAAATTATTTTTTCGCAACAATGGTCATTATTCCATCCAGAGCCCTTCTTAAGATTTCCACTACTGTAATAGCAGATGCATGGAAAGTGATGAATATTGAAAATATTCTTCTCGTATATCAAAAAAGTGTTATTAATCAGGGGATTATTGGCCTATTGATTTTTTTAGGATTGTGGGTCAATATTGACAATATCTATCACATCATTCCTATAGAATATGCTGAGGGGAGAATGGTTATCTTTTATATTGCCGCAGCTAATCTTTTTCAAATGTTCTCTGGAGTGGCAGGTACAATAATTGGCACATCAAAGTATTATAGAATACAAACATTGTTTATTATAATATTTTTAGCTTGTTTAGTTGGATTAAACCTTATTCTCATTCCGAAACTTGGCATAACAGGAGCCGCTCTTTCCTTTGCTATTGCTATATTTTTCTATACCATTCTCCGGTATTTTTATATTCTCTTTACATTTAAAATGAACCCCTATAACAATAAATTTTTGTATCTGTTATTGATTTCGGGAGGCGTATATCTGCTTTCTGAAATAATTCCGGAAATGTCAAATTTTATTGTTGATATTATTGTTAGAAGTTCTGCAGTACTTATCATGTATGTTTCTGCCGTATATGCAGCAAAAATTTCAGTCGAAGTGAATATGATCATTCAATCAATATTATTGAAAATACGTCAGTATCTGATGAAATAGCAGGGAGATTATTTCCCCACTACTTTCTTTAGCAGCCCAAATTTATTAGCGATAATACCTATGGATAAAAGGATTATAATAATTGAACCAATAAGTGCAATTTTTGTTCCAATAAAAAATGATTTTGGTTTGAATTCAAATACAATATCTCCTTTTCCCGGAGGAATAACCATTGACCGAAGGATATAATTTACTCTGAAATAAGGAGCTTCCTCCCCATTGAGATATGCTTTCCATCCTTTGCCATAGTATATGTCAGAGAAGACAGCTATTTGCGATTCCTTTGTGGAGTAGCTGTATTCGAGTCTGTTAGGTGCATATTTAGTAAGCTTGATTGAGGAAAGTGAGTCTCCTTGAAATTTTACATTTTCAATAAAATTTATAAATCGTTTGTCAATAATTACTTCAGTAGATGGTGAAAATTCTCCAATTGCTTTAATTTCTTCATCAGCGTTATCTACTATCTGAAAGTCTGATATGAACCAGGCATTTCCAAGATTTGTATCTCTTTGTAATTTTATAAATTGACCAGTGGATTGGTCTCTTTGTATGATATATTTAGTGTTAAACATATCAAGGATGTCCGGATCCATTTTCTGACTAAGGTGATTTTCAAAAATTTCTTGATAACGTCCCATTTTGGCGCCATGATATCCCCCAAGAGATTTATGAAAGTATGAAGCTCTCGCACTTGACAAAGGATTGCCTTGTGATAAATCAAGAACCCTATAATACAAGTCTTTGTCTTTTAAAATTTCTATATCTGCTGCATTGGCTTGTAAATATACTTCTGATACGTTTTCTTTTACAAAATTTTCATCATTTAAATATCGTTTATTGATTGGCCACAGATCAATAAGAATCAAGAGTCCAAGACCAATATAGATTAGTGTTTGCTTCACTTTTTTCAAGTAAAAGGCATAGAGCAAGCCTCCTGTTAATGAAATAAAAATTAGAGAACGAAAAGCATCTTTTCTAAGGAGAGCAGTCCGATCTTCTATGAGAGCATTTACCAGATCTCCGGCACCCTGATCAATGAGTATACCGTCTTTTGGAGAGCTTAGGTTAGAAATACCGGGGAACAATGAGAATAGCAGGGTGAGACCGCCAACAATAATGAAGGAATATTTTATCGACTTTAGAAAGTCTTTTTTATCATATTTTTCAAATAAAAATTTGTTAACAGCAAGTATAGCCAATAAAGGCATAGCCAATTCAGCCATCACCAGAATCATAGATACTGTTCGGAATTTATTATAACCTGGGAAATAGTTTAGAAATAAATGAGTAAGGGACTCAAAATTTCTCCCCCAGCTTAGTAAAATTGATACAACAACGACAGTAAATAGCCACCATTTATGAGGTCCCTTAATGAAAAACATACCAAAGACAAAAAGGAATACTATTACTGCCCCAATATATACAGGTCCTGAGGTTCCGGGTTGTCCTCCCCAATATTGAGTAAAAAAATAGGCATTTTGATTAATTATTTGAACCGCTTGTTGCTGTCCGTTTGTCTTTGAAAGAAATTTAAAGGTTTCTGATTCTTTATCTGCCAATAGAATATTTGACGCTCCTCCTTTGAAGTTTGGAATGAGTAAGTTAAAGGTTTCTCCCAGTCCGTATGACCAGTTCGTTGCATATGATATATCGAGACCTCCGGTTTTATCCTCATTGTTTGAAGTAAGTTCTGAAGGACCTCTCATTGAATATTTTGAATAGTCACTAACCGACCAAAGATTTGTAATGTTAAGGCTGATGGATAGTATTACTGCAATTATCAGCGCTCCGATTGTCTTGATAAAATGATTGTAGCTATTGTTTCTGATAACGTTAACAATCTCAAATATTCCAAAAATGAGTAAAATGAGGAGAGTATAGTATGTTATTTGCAAATGATTAGCTACCAGTTGAAGTCCCAGAAAAATACTCATCAGAGTAGCTCCAATAATAAAATTTTTCCGGAATGAATAATAGACGCTTCCTATAATCATTGGCATATACCCAAGGGCAATCGCCTTTGTAATATGACCGGGTTCAAGAATAATAAATAAGTAGGATGAAAAACCGTATGCAATACCTCCGACAATTCCAAGCCATGGATTTACACCAAATAGCAGAAGGAGTATATAAAACCCAAACATATATAGAAATATATGTATTGCCGGTCTCCCTTTATGAAAACTGAAAATTCTGTTAACTTTTGTAAGTATATTGTTTGGTTGTCTCATGTTGATCAGGTATGCAGGCATCCCACCAAACATAGAATTTGTCCAAAGCGGTTCTTCATGTGTCTCTTCCCTGTAATCAGTAATTTCTTTAGCTGACCCTTTATATCCAAGTATATCAGTCTGATTAAGAACTTTTCCTTCAAACATAGAAGGGAAGTAAACACTGGAAATAATTATGAAGATTAGTATTGCTATAATATGTGGTAAAAATGAGTTAAGTGACTTTTTCATTTTTTCATTTTTTGAAATTTTCTTAACAAAGATAGAAAGAAAGTATAAGAAACGATATTCACAAGCAAGTCTCTTTTGTCCGATCAGGGACTTTTTTCAAACAGCGAAATATTCTCTATCTTTAAGCTTTTATTAATCCGATATATATGCTTAATCATAGATCAATCCTCATTACCGGAGGAACCGGAAGTTTTGGAAAAAAATTTACTGAAACTATCCTGAAGCGTTACCCGAAGGTCTCCAGGCTGGTTATATACTCCAGAGATGAGCTTAAGCAGTTTGAAATGGCTCAATTGTATCCCCGGGAGAAGTATCCAATGATTCGTTTTTTTATCGGTGACGTCCGTGATGAGTCAAGATTAAACAGAGCTATGCAAGGTATTGATATAGTAATACATACTGCAGCTTTGAAACAAGTTACTACTGCAGAGTATAATCCGGATGAGTTTATAAAAACCAATATTAACGGAGCCCAGAATATCGTAACAACTTCACTTAATAATCATGTGAAAATTGTTATTGCTTTGTCAACAGACAAGGCAGCTGCGCCTATAAATCTATATGGTGCTACCAAGTTAGTCTCAGATAAATTATTTATCTCTGCGAACAATATAAAAGGATCCAGAGACATTCGTTTTTCAGCTGTGCGTTATGGGAATGTTATGGGCTCTCGTGGTTCGGTAATCCCTTTCTTCCAGAACAAAGCAAAAGAGGGGAAAATCCCTGTTACGCACAAAGATATGACCCGATTCAATATTTCGCTTGATGATGGTGTTGCTATGGTGCTTTGGGCAATTGAAAATGCCAGGGGAGGAGAAATTTTTGTTCCGAAAATTCCTTCTTATACTATTGATACCGTTGTGAAAGCAATTGCTCCCAATGCTGAAATAGAATATATTGGTATTAGGCCAGGAGAAAAATTGCATGAAGAGATGATTACAGTAAGTGACGCATTTAATACGATTGATATTGGTAAATATTTTGCAATATTACCTACGGATAGTAAAAAGGAGAAATTTCTAAATTACTATAAAGGGAGTAGTTTAGTTGAATCCGGATTTAGTTATAATTCCGGTACTAATAAGGATTGGGTAAGTATTGAGCAAATGCGGGAACTTATTCGAGAGAATGTTGATTCAGAATTCAAGCCATTGCCATAATGAAAATACCCTACGGAAAACATAATATAACAGAAGATGATCTTGAAGCTGTAAAAAAAGCCTTGCTATCGGATTTTATCACCCAGGGTCCAAATGGGGAAGAATTTGAGAAAGTATTTGCTGAGTATGTAGGTGCAAAATATGCCATCAGTCTATCCAATGGGACTGCAGCGCTGGATCTTTGTGTAAAAGTGCTGGATCCTTCCCCGGGAGATAAATATATAACAACTCCTATTACATTTGTAGCCAGTGCAAATTGTGCAAAATTTAATGATGGAGAGGTTCATTTTTCAGATATTGACAGGAAGACCTATCTTCTTGATTTAAATCGTTTGGAGGACCTTCTTAAAAAAGAAGATATTGGTTCGTATAAGGCTGTTATCCCTGTAGATTTTGCAGGTTTTCCGGTAAACATGCAAGATTTGAATACACTTGCAGAGAAGTATAAATTTCATGTAATTGAAGATGCGTGTCATGCCCCGGGAGGTGAATTTCTGGATTCTGTGAATAAATGGCAAAGATGCGGCAATGGAGTATATGCTGATCTGACTGTTTTTTCTTTCCATCCGGTTAAACATTTAGCTACTGGAGAAGGAGGGATGATCACTACGAATGACAAAGATCTATATGATAGAATTCGTAGATTAAGGAGTCATGGAATTACGAAAGACTCAAAATATCTTACAGAAAATCACGGAGATTGGTATTATGAAATGCATGAATTGAGCCATAATTACCGCTTAACAGATTTTCAGGCAGCCCTGGGAATAAGTCAACTTAAACGGGCAGATGAGGGATTAAGGAGGAGAACAGAAATCGCAGCAAAATATATATCTGAATTAGGTCATATTGATGACATAACTTTCCCTCTTTTGCCTTCAAATATTAAACATGCCTATCATCTTTTTATAATTGAAGTACCAAATAGAAAAGAATTTTATGATTATTTGAAACTCCAGGGAATATTTGCCCAGATACATTATATCCCTGTTCACTTGCAACCATATTACCGTCAGTTTGGAACCAAGAAGGGTGATTTCCCGGAAGCGGAGGACTATTATGAGCATTGTATTAGTTTGCCAATGTATCCTTCTCTCAGTGAGGATGAACAAAATTATGTGATTGAAAAGATCAAAAAGTATTTTATTGAAGAATGAATATTCTTTGAAACTTGATAAGCTCTAATTATTATATTTAGCACCTAAAAATAAACCATCAGATTTAGGATGAACAATCTTGCAATTATTCCGGCCAGAGGAGGTAGCAAAAGAATTCCGCGGAAAAATATTGCTCTTTTCCATGGGAAGCCTCTTATAAGTTATTCAATTGAATTAGCAAAGAAATTCAATTCCTTTACTGAGATAATGGTATCTACAGACGACACTGAAATTGCAGATATCTCCGCTGAATATGGCGCAACGGTTCCGTTTATGCGCAGTGATAAAAATTCAGATCATTTTGCGACTCTGGCAGATGTTGTTGAGGAAGTAATATCTTCATATAAGGAGTTTGGGAAATCCTTCGATCATGTCTGTTGCATCTTACCTACTGCTCCACTTATAACCCTTGGAAACTTAGTAAAAGGATATGACTTATTATTGTCTAATCAATATAACTCAGTTAGACCAGTAGTGCGATTTTCCTATCCTATTCAGAGAGCACTTTCACTGCGAGACAGGATGGTTGAGTTTATTTACCCGGAAAATGCAAAAGTGAGATCTCAGGATTTGGAAGCCAGCTACCATGATGCTGGTCAGTTCTATTGGATGTATTTTAAAAAGGGGATGATTAATGCGGGAAGAGGAGGATTTGAAATAAGTGAAATGGAAGCCCAGGACATTGATACAATTGATGATTTCAAGCTGGCAGAATTGAAGTTTTCGCTTCTGAATTCATGATAGATTTGCTAAGATTAAGAGAATAGTTGTTCTTCAACAAGTTCTTGAACTAACTAATCATTGAAAGTTTTAGTGGTGTTCCTTTTTCCAGGTCCTGGTTAATACTTTTCCCTAGAATTGAATAATAGTGCTTAGGATGAAGTCCATTTCCCGGCCTCAATGATTGAATATTTTCAGCTGTAATGACATCTCCTTTTTTCAAATCTTTAACAATGAATAGGGACCGTCTTGAATCGCGTGCATTTATGGCTTTTGGAGAAAGATCTAAAGTCTCTTCTCCTAAAGCTTGTTCAGTTATTCTAACGGCATTTACCATCTCCTTAAACTCATGTGGGTCAAGAGAAAAATCGCGGTCAACACTAGCTATTTTTTTATCAAGAATGAAATGTTTTTCTATTATTTTTGCTCCTATAGCAACTGCCGCCACAGGAACAGCTATCCCGGTTGTATGATCGGATAAGCCTGCTATTACTTTAAATCGCTTTGCTAATAAAGGGATAGCTTTTAAATTAATTTCATTAAAGGGAGTGGGATAAGCTGATGTGCATTTTAATAAAGCTATCTGCATATTTCCTTCATTTCTGACTGTATTTACTGCGAGTTCAATATCATCCTCTTCTGCAACCCCTGTTGATATAATAACAGGTTTTCCAGTTTGAGCTACTTTTTTTATCAACGGAATATCTGTAATCTCAAACGATGCAATTTTATAATATGGGACTTGAAGTGATTCAAGTTTCTCAACAGCATCAATATCAAATGGAGATGAGAAAAAATCCAGCCCAAGTTCATATGCCAGTTTTTGAAGTTTGCTATGCCATTCCCATGGTGTTTCAGCTTTTTTATATAAATCAAATAATTTTTGTCCCGCCCATAGACTATCGCTTCTTGTTTGAAACCATGGTTGATCAGAGTTCATAGTCATACTTGCTGGAGTGAAGGTTTGCAATTTCACTGCATCAGCACCGGAATCTTTCATGGCTTTGATCGTTTTGATAGCTATATCAAGATCTTGATTGTGATTTGCAGAAAGCTCTGCTATGATATAGACCCCATTTTTATTTAGCATGAAAAAATATTTAAAAATTAAAATTACGATATTTTATTACTACTGTCCGGTAAAAATAAATTTCTGTTTCTTCTTTTTAGTATAATCCGACAGTAGTGATATATTTTTAATAGGCAAGTATTTCAATTTTTTAGTTTCGCAATAATCTTAATATCTCTGCCAAAATCCACTTCTGCCATGGCTTCCATCAATTTTATGTATTTGCTTAATCCTCTCAAAAGTAAGAAACTGCTAATATCACATCTTGCATAATGAGCTGCTTTACCATAGACTTTGTTTTTAGAATAATTTGAATGTTCATTTACTAGAAATAACTCAATAGGAAAACCAGCCAGACATTTTACTATCTCCAATCCATTTGATTCGAGAAATTTTTTCATTGATTCAAATTGAAAATAGTGAAGATGTTCAGGGGGATTAAACCATGTGTTTTCTGTATGTCCGTTGTCAAGCAAATATTTTTGGAAGGTAGAATAGTCATTTGGCACGTTAATGGAAAGGAGTGATTCACCATCCATAAGATCTTTTATTTTAGAAATAGTTTTTATTGGTGAAACAACATGCTCTAATACATTTTTTAGCATGATGACTGAATATTTCTTCTTATAATTAATATCTCCTATTCCTCCGTGAATGAAATATTTTTGGAGATGAGGATTATGTTGTTTTAGACCATAATCGGAATAGTCCAGACAAGATATATCCCATTTTTGCGTATGGAAAAAGTGACTTTGAAACCCTTCTCCGCAACCAATATCTAGATATGATTTTCTTTTTGATTTCGGGAATAGTTCATTAAATACTTCAAATACTACTTTGCTGTCAATTTGAAAATATTCAATCTCCTCTTTTTTATATACCTTGTCAAATTGCCCAAAATCTTCCTGGTAATATTTTTTTTCGTAGAAGGCAGTTAATTCTTCTTCAGAGGGAATAGGGTATGCTGAGTAATAACCATATTCTTTGTTCTCTCTTATTTCGAATTTATTATTCATATTTTACTCATATTGTTATTCCTTAAATTACAGAGAAAACCTCTCGTGAGCACTCTTCTCTTTTTCATCTTAGTTAGACCGTGTGATAATTTGTATATTCAACCAAAGGCAATCCGTTAAAGCTTAATAAATTAAATGCTTTTTCGGTTTTATCAATTGCATCTTGTCTATTCTCTCCTACACCAATTATAGCCGCGAACCTTCCAACAGAACTCTTTAGTTTTGGAATGTCAAATGGCAAATCAAAATGGATATTACATGCTTTGATCCCATCCATTTTTAATACTTCATCAATATTTTCGACTGTATTAATTGTCTTGAAGTTCCCTTTTAGGTTTAAGTCTGTTACTAATTTTACGGATACAGCAGGATAAACATTCTCAGTTTTTATTTCTCCGATAGTTTTCTCTTCACCTAAACAATTCCAGATTGTTGTTTTTATTAGATCAATACCACTTAAATACATTGCTACTTCTCGTTTATAACCACCCGGAACACGAATAGCGATCTCCAATAATATCGGAATTTCATTATCTAATATTAATTCACAAGTGGCAACGCCATCAACCAAACCAATAGCCTCAACACTTTTTCTGCAAATCTCAATAATTGAAAATTCAGTTTTCTTATTTTTTATTAGTGATGGCCCCAGATGTCTAATTGCGATACCAAAATAGTTTTCGTCAAGTGTTATTCTATCAGATATTGCCAAAAAGTGGACCTTCTTATTTATAACCTGCATTGCAACTGTAATCTCTGGTCCCTCAATATATTTATCAATAAGAACAGCATTTGTACTCGAAAACTTTATTGACTTTTTAAAAGCTTTTTGTAATGCAGCTTTTTCAGATATTATATAGGTGCCTCTTTGACCTGAACTATCAACTGGCTTGATAACCCATGGACCTTTATTTTTTTGTGTGAATTCTTGTATTTCATCAAAATTATCCGTTACTGCATATGGCGACATATTGATGTTTTTTACTGAGAGTGCTTTTCTCATCTCAGCTTTATTTGTTGCTTTGATGGCTGTATCAACAGAATATGAATGCAAGTTTAATTTTTCAGCGACACCGGCAACTGTTGGGACAGCAGTTTCTGAACATACTGTCATAACTCCGTCTATCTTTTCCTTTTTAGCAATTTCAATATTTCCTTCTAAATCTGTAGTGCTGATTTCGTATGCAGAATCTGAAAATCTAACTCCCGGGGCATTCAAAGTCATATCAGAAACAATAACATGCAGTCCCATTTGTTTAGCAATTTTTATAGCTGGAACCTGTTCAATGCCCGCTCCAATGATAAGAATCTTCTTCATTACATGTTAGATTTGATATGTATCTCGCTTTTGAACGCATCAATTGTGTTTTTTATTCCATTGGGATCAATAATGCTACAAAATTCTTCCGTTTTAAGTTCTTTTAGTTTATTAAATGCTATAGTATTCAATATAGAATTTGCCATTTCATCAATTGAATAGATGTTAAATAGTGGGCTAAGATTATGGATATAATTTAATTCAGACAGAAATTTGACATACTCAACTTCACGATTGCTTGAGGCAATTACTATCTGAGGAATTTTATACAATGCCATTTCCCACATGGCCATTCCAGCTGACGTTATTGCTATATCCGTGTCTTCATATATGGTTTGTATTGTTCTTGTTTTTATATGTAATTCTATTTCAATATTGTTTATTTCTTTTACCCTGGAAACAATTTCTTTCAAATCTGGATTTAATTCTCCCACTACAATTCTCACTTTATTCAAATTGCCTTTTATTTTCTCAATAACATTTAGAAAATATATGGTAAGATGTTTTACATCAGCATTCCCGAAAATCAATAGCAAATTGAAAGGACTTTTGAATAACCGTTTAGATCTTGTTATTTTCCTGAATTCATTTCTGAAAATCATGTATCCAGGGCCTAATAATTGTTTTGTATATGGTGCAGTATGATAGTTTTGAATTTGAGAAATAATATTTGGATTCAGAAGAATATTTGTTGTTATTGAATGTGAATCGTTAATTGAATAGCAAGCTGTTTTGATATTATTCTCATGTAAGCCCTCAATAAGTTGCCCTGAATAAAATTGAGGATCATCAGTGTCAAAAACAATCATCGAATTTTTTGGAATGGTATCTGTGTATGTATCAACATTTAATTGCTCGTTCAGTTTAATATAATGCACTGAGAATCCTTCATCAATGACTTTATTTATTAGACTTTGGGGAGTGTCAGAAAAAATAAAACCAGCTTTAATATTTGATGAGTTACATTCTTTTGCCAGAGCGATTGAACGGTGCAAATGCCCAGCTCCAATTCTATCATTTGCTTCAGCCTTAAAAAATATCATAATATCATTATATTGTTAGGGCATATTTAAAAAATAGTTCATCTTTCCAAAATCGCCTTCTAATCCCTTTATTTTCAGCAATATAAAAATTATTCTTTCTATTCCCTTTCAAACGCATCAATCATTGATCCGGGAGTTTGGTTAATAATATTAGTCTTTCTGGTGAGCGCATATTTATTCAGAATGTGATAACCCTTGAAAGTCAGCATAAACTTATACAATATTTCATGAACCTTTCTTTGGCCACTGCCCTTTTTAGACATGATTTTTGCTTTCACATCTTGAGAATCATAATAATGCTTCTGACTAATTAAAGCATTGTTATCCTGGTCGACAGACATCTCGAGAAACTGATTGTTCTCTGTTCCCCAGAGATAAATATTCTTATATCCAATGTTTGTAGCCAGGAAAATTGCCGGAATAATAACATTATGGGGTCGCGGCATTGCAAGATTCTTTTTGAAAAGCCAGAATGAGAGACCGTAAAATCCTTCAACGCCTATGTCATTGTAGTAAACAATCGTAATATTTTTATTTTTTATGATATGTACTTTCCATGAATCATGTTTACGGGCCGAAAATGGAATGAAAAGGGTAAGAGGCCATTGTGTTTTCTCCCCAAGCGCTTTAAATAATTCCTCCCTGAGTTTAATGTAATTTTCATTAACATTATTAATCCAAAGCTCCGGAGCTGAAGTAATATAGTAGCATGGTTTCAACTGCTCAAAAAGACCGGATACCGGAAAGAAGTTTACGCATAATAAATCTTTATCATTCAGAAAATCACGACTATCTTTAATAAGAGCGCTTAAAGATGGCCCATTCCCCAACACCAGCATATCACGTTTCCTATTTGAATATTTCAGTTTTGTTCTGAACTTTGACAATAGAACTACCTTGAAAAGAGCAAAAATTGATTCACCTATTTTTTGTAGAAATTCTTTAGTTGAAATCATAATCTAAAGTTGAATCTAACCCAAACGATAGCCAGATATTTAATAATAAAGACAATTATTGGATATCAGTGAAAAATTCCTGATTGTTCACTTTCAAATTTTTTTCCGAGTAACATCCCTCGGCTAACAAAGTAACGAAATCTGATGATCATTCTTCCTTTCTTATGCTCAAACTTAAGTAAGAATAGAATGTAAAGCACAACAGACCCCACCCATTTGTAAAGTTCTTTTAAATACATTTTTGTGATGGAGCTTCCTGTTGTTTTAATTCTGATAATTTCACTTATTCCAACTCCGGTTGCCATATTGTCAATATATGTTTCTTCAAGCCGCTCTTTTGGTACTACATGCCTAACTACAGCATTGGGCAGATAAATAATAGTATTTGAACTTTGATTTATTCGTTGAAAAACATCTTTTTCTTCTCCACCAAGCAGGAGCTTACCTTTTCTTCCCAAGTCCGTGTTAAAATCGCCATGTTCTTCAAAAAATATTTTTCTAAAAAACATATTGGCGCCAATAGGATATTTATTTTTAGGGAAAGATCGGATTTCATCACCAAGGTTCAAAGCAGATACAAGTGGTAGTAGATATTTAGACATCCAATCGGGAGAGTGACTTTCATATTGTGGCAGAATTTTTCCTCCTCCGGCTAATACTTTTTCGTTTTCTGAAAAACAAGAACGGATATTGCTAAGGTATGATTCAGACGCCATCGCATCATCATCAAGAAAAATTAAAACATCTCCACTGGATTCCTTAATACCCTTGTTTCTTGCATAAGATAATCCGGATTCATTTTCAAATATATATTTAATATTTAAATCGGGGTGATCAGATTTAAATTTCACACAAATGGAGTCGGTATGGTCTGTAGAATTATTGTTAACTATCACAAGTTCATAAAACTCATTTTTCAGAGACTGCGTTGCAATACAATTTAAAGACTCTTGAATATATTTTTCCCGATTGTATGTGCAAATAATAACTGATAGGAAACAATTTGTTTTCATCAACTTATTTTTTCATGCAATTTTCTAAAGCTAACTTTTTCTAAAATAATTTCTCTGAGCGATTGAATCGCTACTCTATCCTGCTTCATGCTATCCCTGTGTCTGATGGTTACAGTATCATCTTCCAGGGTTTGGTGGTCAATTGTTATGCAATATGGTGTTCCAATTGCATCTTGTCTGCGGTATCGTTTGCCTATTGAGTCTTTCTCTTCATACTGACAGTTTAAGTCAAATTTCAACTCATTCATAATTCCGCGAGCCTTGTCAGGCAATCCATCTTTTTTGGTAAGCGGGAGTACCGCCAGTTTAACCGGAGCTAAAGCCGGTGGAAGTTTTAAAACCACGCGCTGATCAGTCGATCCATCATCTTTTGTAATGGTCTCTTCACAATATGACGCAGAAATAATCTGCAAAAACATCCTGTCTACACCAATAGACGTTTCCACAACAAAAGGAGTATATGATTCATTTTTTTCAGGATCAAAATACTGAATTTTTTTACCTGAAAATTTCTGGTGGCTGCCAAGATCAAAATCTGTCCGTGAATGAATACCTTCTACCTCCTTAAATCCGAAGGGAAATTTGTATTCTATATCTGTGGCTGCATTGGCATAGTGTGCCAGTTTATCGTGGTCATGGAAGCGATAATTTTCATCGCCAAATCCAAGTGACTTGTGCCAAAGCATTCTTCTCTCTTTCCATTGTTCAAAGAAATCAAGCTCACTTCCGGGACTCACAAAATATTGTAGTTCCATCTGTTCAAACTCTCTCATTCTGAAAATAAACTGACGAGCAACTATTTCATTGCGAAATGCTTTTCCTATTTGAGCAATTCCAAACGGAATTTTCATCCTGCCCGATTTCTGCACATTTAAATAATTTACAAAAATACCTTGAGCGGTTTCCGGACGGAGATATATTGTTGAAGCACTTTCTGCCATTGATCCCATCTCTGTAGAGAACATCAAATTAAATTGTCTGACATCTGTCCAGTTTCTTGAGCCGGAGATAGGACAGGCAATTTCTTCGTCTAATATTATTTGCTTGAGTTCTGCGAGATTGTTATCCTCAAGAGCTGTTTTAAACCTCTGGTGAAGCTTGTCTAATTTTTCCTGGTTTGCCAGAACCCTTGGATTGGTATCCTTGAATTGCTTTTCATCGAAACTCTCACCAAAGCGTTTTGCTGCTTTTCCTACCTCTTTGGCAATTTTGTCTTCATATTTTGCCATTTTATCTTCAATGAGCACATCAGCCCGATATCTCTTTTTGGATTCTATATTATCTATCAAAGGATCATTAAAAGCATCCACATGACCAGAGGCTTTCCAAATGGTTGGATGCATAAAAATGGCAGAATCCAGTCCAACCACTTCTTCGTTCAGCAATACCATGGATTCCCACCAGTACTTTTTGATGTTATTTTTTAATTCTACTCCATTTTGGCCATAATCGTATACAGCACTTAATCCATCATATATTTCACTTGATGGAAATACAAATCCATACTCCTTGCAATGTGAAACCAGTTTTTTAAAAAGATCCTCCTGGGCCATAGTATATTCTGTTTTTATTGAATCACAAAAGTAAGGTAAAAAGTCGAAAGTTTGAAAGAGCCTTTTATAACAATGGATAATTAGTTTTGAATCGGTCATTATTATTATCTTTGCGATGTATACAGGATTGGATCAGAATGGAAAAAAACTATGATTTTTTAGTGATTGGCTCCGGAGTGGGAGGGATGAGTTTTGCCCTTAAGGTTGCTGAATTCGGTAAAGTTGCCATGGTTACTAAATCGGAGCTTGAGGAGACGAATACCCGATATGCTCAGGGAGGAATTGCTGCTGTGACATATGAACCTGATTCATATAACAAGCACGTTGAGGACACTCTGATTGCGGGAGACGGTCTGTGTAATGAAGAGATTGTTAAGCTGGTAGTGAAGGAGGCTCCTGCGCAGATTGAGGAATTGATACAGTGGGGTACAAATTTCGACAAGGAATCGAATGGTAAATATGACCTGGCCCGGGAGGGTGGCCATTCAGAGCACAGGATTTTACATCACAAGGACAATACGGGATCTGAAATTCAAAGGGCACTTTCAGAGAAGGTTCGTGAGCACTCCAATATAGATTTGTTTGAAAATCACTTTGCAATTGATCTGATCACCCAGCACCACAAGGGACAGCTTGTAAAACGACATAACAAAGAAATTGAGTGTTATGGTGCCTATATTCTGGATCTTTCTGACAACAGCATAATCAAAGTTTTGTCAAAAGCCACTCTTATTGCAACAGGTGGGTGTGGACAGCTGTATTCAACAACTACAAATCCGCCGATAGCAACAGGGGACGGAATAGCCATGGTATACAGGGCGAAAGGTTTTATGGAGAATATGGAATTTGTTCAGTTTCATCCAACTTCGCTTTTTAATCCGGGTGAGTATCCTTCTTTCCTTATAAGTGAAGCAATGCGTGGTTATGGTGGGATTTTGAGGAATCAGAAGGGTGTTTCATTTATGGAGAAGTATGATGAGCGGGGGAGTCTTGCGCCTCGCGATATCGTTGCCAGGGCTATTGACAATGAGTTGAAGATTTCCGGTAATCAATTTCTGTATCTCGACTGTACACATCTTGAAGAGAAAGAACTGAAAGCCCATTTCCCAAATATTAGCAAGAAGTGTGAGTCTCTGGGTATTGATATTGCAAAAGATATGATTCCCGTTGTTCCTGCAGCACATTATATGTGTGGTGGAATTACTGTGGATGAAAACGGATTAAGCTGGATAAAAGGCTTGTATGCAGTTGGAGAGACAGCTTCTACAGGCTTACATGGAGCAAATCGCCTGGCTTCAAATTCTCTTATTGAGGCTATAGTTTTTGCAGACAGAGCAGCAAAGCATGCTGTTGAGGAGATAAAAAACAGAAATTTTGAGGCTAATATACCTGATTGGGATGATTCGGGAACAACCCTTAATGAAGAGATGATTCTTATCACCCAAAATCTCAGGGAAGTAGAACAGATTATGACCAATTATGTTGGGATTGTACGCTCTGACCTAAGGCTTGAACGTGCACTTGTTCGCCTTGAAATTATTTACAAGGAAACGGAACAACTCTATAAGAGGTCAAAATTGTCGAAAGATATTTGTGAGCTTCGTAACCTGATCAACGTAGGATACCTTGTTATTAAAATGGCACAGGAAAGGAAAGAGAGCAGGGGTTTGCATTATACCATTGACTATCCGGATAAGGTTTAGCCTGCTTTATTCATAACAACAAACTTATGAATAATGCAGGTTAGGTTTTATCCCAAAAGCCTTCACTTACTTCCGGTCTGAAATCTCCATATTTCTTTTTAATAGATTCCAACATCCCATAAATCTCTTCTGTATCAAGTGATGTTAGAAGTTTTAACCTTGTCTCCTTAAAATGTGGCAGCCCTTTAAAGTAGTTAGAGAAATGTCTGCGCATCTCAAAAATCCCAACCGGCTGCTCTTTCCATTCGAGCGATTTAGTGAACTGCTCAATTGCAATATCAACCTTTTCTGAAGCCGTTGGTTCCGGAAGAATTTCATTCGTCTCCAGATAGTGTTTTATGTGCTTAAATAACCAGGGCTTACCTACTGCTGCACGACCAATCATTATGCCATCTACACCATAGCGTGAGAACATTTCCTTTGCAATTTCGGGAGAAGTTACATCTCCATTGCCAATAATAGGAATATTCATCTTAGGGTTATTTTTCACCTCTCCAATGAGTGACCAGTCAGCTACACCTTTATACATCTGCGCCCTGGTTCTTCCATGAATGGTTAGTGCCTCAATGCCACAGTCCTGTAATTGTTCTGCAACGCTTACGATGTTCTTGCTACTGTCATCCCATCCCAAACGGGTTTTGACGGTAACAGGCAGAGAAGATGCATTGACAATCTCTTTTGTCATCTCCATCATTAAAGGAATATTTGCAAGCATGCCGGCACCGGCACCACGATTGGCAATTTTTCTGACCGGACAACCATAATTTATATCGATCAGTTCCGGAGAGGATTCAACAGCAATGTGGGTTGCTTCCACCATCGATTCAATTATATGTCCGTACAATTGAATTCCAATGGGACGCTCATAGTCGAATATATCCAGTTTCTTAACGCTTTTTCGTCCGTTTCGAATGAGCCCGTCAGAGGAAATAAATTCGGTGTACATTACATCAGCCCCAAATTTCTTACAGATATATCTGAAAGATGGGTCCGTGATATCCTCCATAGGTGCAAGGAAGAGTGGATATTCTCCTAATTCGAGATCTCTTATTTTCAATTGTCTGGTTTAATCGTGTTTCCTCTTTTCCAATCTTTTTGCATACTTTCGCAGTGCATCTGATTGTGATGCAAAATTACAAAAAGCTTTTATAGTTTAGACAGTATTTGAGTATTATGAATAAACCATTTGTGTTTGGATTGAAACCATTTCCGATGTTTGTATTCACATCCCTGGCTGTGCTTATCGTTGGAACTGTATTTCAGTTTGTTGCCATTTTTAGCGGAGCGCTGATTTTTGACATTCCTTTAAAGGACTTGTTGTCGATAAGCGCTCTGGATACTCAGTCTATGATCAATTCAATGAAGTATATTCAGATTGTTGGAGGGATCGGCACTTTTATTTTCTCCAGTCTGCTCCTCTCTTTTCTCTATACAGGTGAGTGGCTGGGGTATTTTCGTCCACGGCATTTTCCTCCACTTGTATCTGTATTATTGCTTGCTGCAATCATGATTTCAGGTCTGCCATTTGTAAATTATCTCACAGAGCTTAATATGAAAATGACGATTCCGATTGCAACATTGGAAGAGTTATTGCGGTCGTTGGAGGAGCAGACAGAGCGCATGATGATGAAGCTGATAGAGACGGATAATATTGGAGGATTGATGCTGAACCTGCTGATGATAGCCATTATTCCTGCTATTGGTGAGGAACTTCTTTTCCGGGGATTAATGCAGCGACATCTGGCAGAGAGCTTCAAAAATATTCATGTGGCAATCATTGTAACGGCTATTATTTTTAGCCTGGTTCATTTTCAACTCTATTCTTTCCTCCCTCGCTTTTTTCTGGGTATTGTGCTGGGATATCTTTTTGTTGTAGGAAGATCGATCTGGTATCCGATTATTGCTCACTTTATAAATAATGCCATCGGGGTAATTTTTTATTACCTGGTATATCAGCAGAAGGCAACAGATTCGTTAGAGGAGATTGGCACAAGCGAAAGTCAGCCTATAATGGCAATTTTCAGTTTCGTTGCAGTAGTTGGATTTATGGTATTGCTGGCGAAGACGGTAAAGTCATTCCGGCTCTCCCAACCTGAAAAAGATTCACTCCGGTAAGTTCGTTTTTCCGGAATACATATACAACACCATATTCTGAACATTTTTCTCTCCGTATCTCTTCAGGAAGATCTGAGTAGGTCTCTTCAATTTCATTCCATGTTAGCTGAATGATATCATCGATGGTTGATCTTAGTGAATCCAGTACATCATGCGCATGAGAAGATCTCTTTTTCAAACTCTTTTGATGCATATAAGCATCGAGGAATTTGTCATAATGAACCTGAACAACTGCAATTGTTGGATTGGTAATTGGAGCCAATCCTTTAAGACGTCTGGTTTTTTCTCCTTCGATAATCCTCTTTCCCCATGAAATAATTTCCTCCTCAGTTGTTAGTGCGGGTAGTTTTCTCTCTTCTGCATTAAGCCCGTAATACTTTCGGATTTCAGCAGGAAGGTCACCCCTGATAATAGCCATATCAATTACCTGAATGAAATGAGAGATATATAATTTTGCTTTTTTTTGTCTTATTTGATACTCCTTGTTCTTTTCAGCATGAAGATTCAGAGAGTTCCTATGTTCGCTGATGGAGTTTTCAAAACCCGGCAGGGTTGACTTAATTTTTTGAAACATTGCCTGACTGAAGGCGAGCTTAAAAGGAGGCAATTCATTTCCTTTATTGTGTGCGTGTTTCAATGCTTTGATTCGGGCATTATCAGTGTTAGGCAGGCGACGGTAGGGCATGGTTGTCTGTTAATAAAATGTTGAAAATTCCATTCTGATGTGCGAATATAAGCATTTACTTATAAAAACCAATGGTATTCGCACTTATTTTATCTATTGAGGCTGAAAAAGTTACCTTTTTTTATGAGGAAGTTTTTGTCAATTGAATTTTGAATTGATGAAGGACTGTTTTTTTGATAGAAAAAATTATTCTTTAAATTTGATTCAATCTTATTTTAAGAAATTAACTTTGATTTTTATTTGGTGTATCATTATTAAACTTAAATATTATGTTTTCACAAGAAGTATACTGGCAAAGAAGAAAGCAACTTCATAAATTGATTAAAGGTGGTTTATTGTTATTCCCGGGAAATGAGGAGAGCGCAATGAATTATCGTGCGAATACTTATCACTTCAGACAGGATAGTACATTTCTCTATTTCTTTGGATTGAACCAACCAGGTCTTGCTGCCATTTGTGATCTCGACAGTGGTGAGGATATTCTTTATGGTGATGATTTAACAATCGAAGATATTGTATGGGAAGGTGAAAAGCCAGGTATGCGTGAAAAGGCTAATTCAATTGGTGTTGAGATTATTCGCGGCGCTTCTGCGTTTGGAAATGATGTGAAAGCAGCCATTAAAAGCGGAAGAGCAGTGCAGATTCTTCCTCCATACAGAGGTGATGGTGTGATCAGACTTGCTGAGGTATTTGGATCTGCTGTTGAGAAGGTGAATAGTTTCGTGTCTGAAGATTTTATCAAGGCTGTTGTTACATTGAGATCGGTAAAGGATCAATATGAGGTAAAGGAGATTGAGAAGGCTGTTGATGTATCATATATTATGCATACCACAGCAATGAAAATGGGATTTCCGGGTAACTATGAGAGAGAGCTTGCCGGAGCAATTGAGGGTATTGCTCTATCACATGGAGGACCTGTATCTTTCCCTGTGATATTGAGTATGGATGGACAAATTCTTCACAACCATAATCATGACAATGAGTTGGTAGAGGGCAGAATGGTGATTACCGATGCTGGAGCAGAGTCTTCAATGGGATATGCCGGTGATATTACAAGAACTTTTCCTGTGGGAGGAAAATTCTCAACGCGCCAGAAGGATATCTATCAGATTGTTCTGGATGCTAATATGAATGCCATAAAAAATTGTGCTCCGGGTGTCAGGAATCTGGATCTTCACCTTGGAGCTTCAAAAGTTATTGCAGGCGGATTGAAAGACCTTGGCTTACTCAAAGGGAATGTTGATGAAATCGTCGCAGCCGGAGCTCATGCCCTGTTCTTTCCACACGGTCTGGGACATATGATGGGACTGGATGTTCATGATATGGAGGGATTGGGAGAAAATTATGTGGGATACAATGATACCATAAAGCGCAGCGATCAGTTTGGTCTTGCATACCTTCGACTGGGCAGAGAGCTGGAGCCGGGATTTGTTATTACTATTGAGCCTGGTATATATTTTATTCCCACACTGATCGATATATGGAAGAAGGAGAATAAACATGCAGCGTTTATTAACTACAGCAAAGTTGAGGAGTATATTGATTTTGGTGGAGTGAGAATTGAGGATGACATATTAATTACAGACTCTGGTTATAAGGTATTAGGAACACCGATTCCAAAAACAGTTGATGAAGTAGAGAAAACAATGAATGGATAGGGTAAAAAAAACCCGGTTAGTCTCCGGGTTTTTTTATGCTTTCTAACTTAATGCTGAGATGTAATACTCCCGGTTGAGACGGGAAATATTTGTGAGTTTGATCCCTTTTGGACATTCAGCTTCACAAGCCCCGGTATTTGTGCAATTACCAAATCCCAAGGCATCCATCATTGCTACCATTTTTGAAGCACGATTTTTGGCTTCTATCTTACCTTGAGGCAGAAGTGCAAGATGAGAGACTTTCGCTGATACAAAGAGCATGGCTGAAGCATTTTTACATGCCGCAACACATGCACCACATCCAATACAAGCGGCAGCATCCATAGCCAGATCTGCTTTCTCTTTCTTGATAGGTGTGGAGTTGGCGTCAGGTGCATTTCCTGTATTAACAGAAACATATCCACTTTCCTGAATTAGTTTATCAAAAGCAGAACGATCCACCGTCAGGTCCTTGATAACAGGGAATGCCCTTGCTCTCCATGGTTCAATAACGATGGTATCTCCATCGTTAAATTTTCTCATGTGTAACTGACAAGCTGTGATGAGATCATCAGGACCATGTGGTCTTCCATTAACATATACCCCACAAGTTCCACATATTCCCTCGCGACAATCATGATCATATACTACCGGCTCTTCTCCTGATTTGATCAATGTCTCGTTTAATACATCAAGCATTTCCAGAAAGGAGCTGTCAGGTGAAATATCTGTAATTTCATAGTTAACAAACTGACCTCTTGCGGAAGCGCTTTTCTGGCGCCATATTTTTAATTTCAAATCCATACCGCTATCATTTATAGTTTCTTTGTTTTAATTCGATCGCTTCAAACTTAAGAGCTTCTTTGGTCATCACAGGTGCTTTATCCACACCTTTGAAATCCCAGGCAGCCACGTAGGCAAAATCTTTATCATTTCTCAGGGCTTCACCCTCCTTGGTTTGAAACTCCTCCCTGAAGTGCCCACCACATGACTCTTCTCTGTTCAGAGCATCCCTGGCCATCAATTCTCCTAATTCAAAGAAATCAGCAACTCTTGTAGCTTTCTGTAGTTCGGGATTTAGATCTTCGGGTTTTCCGGGAATAAACAAGTCACTCCAAAATTCTTTTCTCAATTTCTGAATCTCTAAAATGGCTTTTTCAAGATTTTCTTTGTTTCTTGCCATACCAACATTTTCCCACATGATTTTTCCCAGTAGCTTGTGGAAAGTATCTACAGAGCGCTTGCCCTGAATTGCCATCAGCTTACCAAGTATCTCTTTTGTTTCTGCTTCGGCTTTGTCAAACTCTTCTCCGTCAGTAGGAAATCTGGGTGTATTGATTTCATCTGCCAGGTAATTTTGAATAGTATATGGCAAAACGAAATAACCATCTGCCAGCCCTTGCATCAATGCAGAAGCTCCCAAACGGTTTGCACCGTGGTCTGAGAAATTCGCTTCTCCAATTGCAAACAATCCCGGGATTGTAGTTTGTAATTCATAATCGACCCATAATCCTCCCATTGCATAGTGAATGGCAGGATAAATCATCATTGGGGTCTGATATGGGTTTTCATCAGAAATCTTTTCATACATCTGGAAGAGATTGCCGTATTTTGCCTCAATGGTATCTTTCCCAAGTCTTTCTATGGCATCTTTAAAGTCTAAGAAAACGGCCAGTCCTGTGGTCCCTACACCAAAGCCGGCATCACATCTTTCTTTAGCTGCCCTGGAAGCCACATCTCTTGGTACAAGGTTTCCAAAAGCAGGATATCTTCTTTCCAGGTAGTAATCTCTGCCTTCTTCAGCAATATCTGCAGGTTTAATTTCACCTTTTTGAATCCTTATGGCATCTTCCTTATGTAAGGGAACCCATATTCTTCCATCATTCCTCAAACTCTCACTCATCAGGGTGAGTTTTGACTGAAACTCTCCATGAACAGGAATACACGTAGGGTGTATCTGTACAAAACTGGGATTACCAAAAGAGGCTCCCTTTTTATAGGCTTGCCATGCGGCACTTACATTAGAACCCATAGCCATGGTTGAGAGGAAGAAAACATTTCCATATCCACCTGTGGCCAATACAACAGCATGTGCACTGTATCTCTTGGTTTTTCCGGTAATGGCATCCCTGACAATTACGCCTCTGGCCTTTTCGTCAATAATAACCACATTCATCACCTCTTCCCTTGGATACATTTCTATATTGCCAAGCTTTGTCTGTCTGCTTTGGGCCTGATAGGCTCCAAGAAGCAGTTGCTGACCTGTTTGTCCCCGGGCATAAAAAGTTCTGGATACGAGCGCGCCACCAAATGACCTATTGTCGAGCATCCCGCCATATTCTCTGGCAAATGGGACACCCTGTGCAACACACTGGTCAATGATGTTATTACTCACTTCGGCCAGACGGTACACATTTGCTTCACGTGATCGGTAATCACCTCCCTTTACTGTATCGTAAAAGAGACGGTAGACACTGTCACCATCATTCGGATAGTTTTTTGCAGCATTTATACCACCCTGGGCAGCTATACTATGCGCTCTTCGCGGACTATCCTGGTAGCAAAATGCCTTTACCTTGAATCCCATTTCAGCAAGTGAAGCTGCTGCAGAAGCACCGGCAAGTCCTGTGCCAACAACGATGATATCCAATTTGCGCTTGTTGGCAGGATTAACAAGGTTCTGTTTTGATTTGTAGTTGGACCATTTATTCTCAATAGGGCCCTCGGGAATTTTTGAATCTAATTTCGCCATGAAACTAACTGTTAAAAATTATTGAAAATAAATAACCAATGGTATTGCCGTAAATCCACCTACAACAAGTATCGTGTAGAGCAGGCTAAGTACCTGAATGACCGGAGTAATTTTCAGATTATTTAGTCCAAGAGTCTTAAACGCGCTCTGAAACCCATGCATCAGGTGAAATCCCAAGAGGATAAATGATGCGATGTAGAATATTACAAACCCGGGTATTTGAAATTTAGATACGATCATTGCAGCCAGATCATGATAGTGTATACCATTGAAAAGAATCTCTTCTGCATGTCCAAATTTAGCTTTATAGTAAAAGTCGGCAACATGGATTACAAGGAATGTAAGAATGATAATCGCTGTATGGATCATCCACCTGGAAAATGCTGAAGTTTCAGATTTACTGATTTTGTAATATCGTTTTGGGCGTGCAAGCCAATTTTGAATCTGCAGAATCAACGCATAAATGATATGCAACAGAAATCCTCCAAAGAGCACAATTTCAAAAATCTTAATTAAAATATTTGTTCCCATAAAGTGTGCGACTTGATTGAAGACCATGGGATCTTCATAAAATAACAACAACAAATTCACTCCCATATGAACCAGCAGGAATGTGATCAGGAACAGACCGGCCAGGGACATCAGGAATTTTTTTCCAATTGATGATGTGAAAAGATTAGACATGTTCAATAGATTAATAGAAGTTATATTGTATCTGTTAGAAAACTCGTATTTTTAACTTGTAAAGCTTGAAAACAACAACAACAAACAAATATATATAAATATTTAGCTATAATATATGCTCTTGCGCATGTAGCGATTTATGGTAAAAAAGCTAATTATTTGATTGATAATACGATTGAGAAATGAAACACCCCGGACTGCCGAAATCATTGTTTATACGGAATCGTTATAAATTGTC
>JAUUZQ010000158.1 GCA_030589895.1 Bacteroidales bacterium | reverse complement strand
ATCGAATTTTTAAAGCGCTGGATCCTTGAGACAAACGAAAACATGACTCAAGAGCAAGTTGAAAGTGATTTTTCGCAATATGAAGACGATTTTCGTTGGCAATTAATTAAAGATCAGCTTTATAAGACTCATGAGATAGCTGTAGATGAGAAGGAAGTGAAGGAATCTGCAGTTGAGGTTGCCAGAGCTCAGTACCAACAATACGGGATTCAGGACATTCCTGATGAGTACCTTGAGAGTTATGCAAATGAGTTACTAACAAAAAAAGAAGAGGTACGTCGGATCGCCGACCGCAAACTTGAAGAAAAATTGCTTAATTTTATAAAAATTACCGCTAAGCTTGAAGATAAAGATATTAGTGTGGATAAATTTAAGAAGTTGTTCGAAACGAAATAATTGATTTACTATGCATCAGAATGATGATTTTAAAAAGTTTGCTACTAAACACAGAGGTATAAGTAGCATTTCCCTGCATAATTTTACTTCTGCGTATAATAGTTATATATCTCCAACTATTATTGAAGAACGTCAGCTGAATGTTGCTTCGATGGATGTATTCTCCAGATTAATGATGGATAGAATTATTTTTCTTGGAACTCCCATTGATGATTATGTAGCAAATATTATTCAGGCACAGCTGCTTTATCTTGACTCAGCTGATCCAACAAAAGATGTTCAAATCTATTTCAATTCACCTGGTGGTAGTGTTCACGCAGGATTAGGTATCTACGATACAATGCAATACACATCATGTGATATAACAACTATCTGTACTGGTATGGCAGCATCAATGGCAGCTGTCTTACTTGCAGCCGGAACGAAAGGGAAACGTTCTGCATTGAAACATTCGAGGGTTATGATCCACCAGCCAATGGGTGGCACACAGGGTCAGGCATCGGATATTGAGATCACAACCCGTGAAATTCTAAAACTTAAAAAGGAACTTTATACAATAATTGCCGACCATTCCGGAAAAGATATAAAGCAGGTTGAAGCAGATAGTGACAGGGATTATTGGATGACATCTGCTGAAGCTAAGGATTACGGCATGGTGGACGAAGTATTAGTAAGAACTAAAGATAAAAAATAGCAAAATGGATCGTTGCTCCTTTTGTGGCAGAGAGAAGAAAGACACGAATCTTCTCATCGCAGGTATTTCCGGACATATTTGTGACCGGTGTATCGAGCAGGCTCATACTATTGTTGAGGAAGAACTTGGATCTTCAGCAGAATTTGATCTTGGAGAGATCAAGCTACTCAAGCCAAAGGAGATAAATAGCTTTCTGGATTTGTATGTTATTGGTCAGGAGGAGGCCAAAAAATATATTTCTGTTGCAGTATATAACCATTATAAGCGACTCATGCAGTCTGATACTAAGGATGATGTCGAAATTGAAAAATCCAATATTATATTGGTTGGTGAAACCGGAACCGGAAAAACTTTAATGGCCAGAACCATTGCAAAGATGCTGCATATCCCATTCACTATTGTGGATGCAACTGTTTTAACTGAAGCAGGATACGTGGGTGAAGATATTGAAAGTGTTTTATCCAGATTATTACAAGTAGCCGATTACAACGTTGAGGCAGCAGAAAAGGGGATCGTATTTATCGATGAAATCGACAAGATTGCAAGGAAGGGCGATAATCCCTCTATAACAAGAGATGTTTCTGGTGAAGGTGTACAGCAAGGACTGCTTAAATTGCTCGAAGGATCGATAGTAAATGTCCCACCACAGGGCGGTCGTAAGCATCCGGATCAGAAGATGATACCGGTCAATACAAAAAATATACTGTTTATTTGTGGCGGTGCTTTTGATGGTATTGAGCGAAAAATCGCTAACAGGTTAAATACCCAGGTTGTTGGATATACAGCAGTAAAAGAAACAGCTGCAGTCGATAAGGATAATTTGCTTCAATATATTGCTCCACAGGACCTGAAGGCATTTGGACTTATTCCGGAGATTATTGGCAGGTTACCCGTTCTAACCTACCTTGAACCACTAAATGAGGAGGCACTCAGAAGAATACTTACCGAACCAAAGAATGCCATTACCAAGCAATATGAAAAGTTGTTTGAGATGGACGGTGTAACGCTTACATGGGATAAAAAAGTGCTGGAGTATATTGTAGAAAAAGCTGTTGAATTTAAACTTGGAGCTCGGGGTTTACGATCAATTTGTGAGGCTATTATGATTGATGTTATGTTTGAGATGAATAGCAACAGTGAAAAGGAAGTGAAAATAGGCATCAAATATGCCAAAAAGCAACTTGAGAAAACAAATCTGAAACGACTTCGTGCTGCATAGTTGAAAGGAACATTGAAAAATTTTTGGGTTATAAGCAGTGCGATACTAGCAGCAGTATTCTGGGGGATTACTTTTGTTGCCTTTAAATTTGCAAACGAATCTTTTGGCCCCATTGCTATTGTTTTTATTCGCTTGATAGTCTCTATCCCATTTCTATTTGGATTTGCGTTGATTTCCGGCAGGATGATGAAAATCCGTAAGGAGGATTTTAAATGGTTTTTACTGTTGGCATTTTTTGAACCACTCATCTATTTTCTTGGTGAAGCTTTCGGACTAACCATGGTATCATCTACAGTTGGAGCAATTATTATTGCTACAATTCCATTATTTGTTCCAATTGCTGCATATTTTCTTCTAAAAGAGAGGCTTACATTAACAAATATTATAGGGTTGTTTGTATCATTCATTGGAGTGATACTGGTGATACTGGCCAGTGAGGGAAAGTTCTCAGGTAATATAAAGGGAATCCTTCTTATGTTTGTGGCTGTTTTTGCTGTGGTTGGTTATACAATTTTGGCTAAGAAATTAGTACATAGCTATAACGGAATTATAATCACAGCATGGCAAAGTAGTATTGGTGCTGTATTATTCTTGCCATTGTTTCTTATAGTTGAGTGGAAACGGATAGATCTTAGTATGATGGTTGGCGAGAGTTTTTGGGCAATTATGTACCTGGGAATCTTTGGTTCTGGAATCTGCTTTATACTATTTACAACTGCCTTACGGGTATTAGGAGCTTCAAAAGCAAATGTTTTTATAAACCTGATACCGGTAGTTACAGCCATTGTATCCTATTTTGTACTAAAAGAATCTATGCCGGCGATGAAAATTATTGGAATAGCTGTGGTACTTTCAGGCTTACTATTATCTCAGCTTACGAATAGAAACAGGAAAAACGGATGGAAAATATGGAAGAATTGGTTTTCGATCCCGAAAGTTTAAAACAACGAGCTGCAGGGGAGAAGAAGCAGCACCAGCTTTTATTTAAAAAGCTTCAAAAAATTCGCCCGTCTATTCTTGATAAACGAATCACGTCCCTGCATGACTACTATATGGGTCAAATGAATTGTCTTGATTGTGGGAATTGCTGCAAATCTATTAGTCCTGCAATAAATGATAAGGATATTGACAGAATTGCTAAATACCTGAAGAAAAAACCCTCTAAGATTGTGGAACAATACCTGCAGATGGATGAGGAGGGAGATTACATATTTCCTAGCCAACCATGTCCCTTTCTTGGTGCGGATAACTATTGTTCCATCTATGAAGCCAGACCCAAAGCTTGTCGGGAGTATCCTCATACTGACAGATCCAAGCAAGGCAAAATATTGAATATTACTTACAATAATATTGCAGTATGCCCGGTGGTTTACGATATTGTACAGGAGCTGAAGAAAGAATTTCTTTGAATATATGATGCATTTATTTTGCTCTGTACGATACCTTACTAGCATGCTAAAAACTAAACCCACACTAATTAGTTATCTTAGCCGTTAACTATAATGTAGCTTAGAATTTCAATGCGAAAAATTGGTATTATACTGTTTTCCCTCTTAATCACTTTGCCACTTCTGGCTCAGCGTGGTGGTGAATCAGTGTATAGTTTTCTTCAACTTACCAATGCAGCAAGAGTTTCAGCTCTGGGAGGAGCAAATGTTTCCCTGGCTGATGATGACATCAATCTTGTATTTCATAATCCCGCCCTGCTTTCTTCAGCTATGGACCAGCATATGAATCTAAATTATGTGAATTATTTTGCTGGAGTGAATTATGGGTATACGTCATATGCATTTAATAAAGATGGTATTGGGACTTTTGCAGGCGGCATACACTATGTTGACTATGGTATTTTTGAGCGTCGAGATGAATATGGTGGATTTGCCGGATATTTTAAGGCCTCTGAATATGCTGTGAACCTGATTTATTCACGATCTATTATTGATTCTGTACTTACTGTAGGCGTAAATATAAAACCGATTTTTTCCAACTATGAGCAGTATAGTTCCCTTGGGATTACGGCCGACCTTGGAGCATTGTATACTTTCCGCGAGACCAATACATCGGTAGGATTTGTTCTGAAAAATATGGGAACCCAGATCACATCATACAGTGGAACACGAGAAAGAGTTCCTTTTGAAATACAGGCGGGAATTACTCAGGGCTTAGCTCATGCCCCATTTAGGTTCAATATTCAGTTGCAGCACCTTGAGCGATGGGATCTCACTTACGAGATGGATGAAGATGATAGCGACTTCTTTGGTGGGGAACCCGAGCCAGCCAATCAATTCGATGCTTTGGCTGATAAGCTTATGAGGCACGCAATAGTTGGAGTTGAACTTCTGCTAGGGAAAAATCTTCATTTTGATTTCGGATATAACTATAAACGCAGGCAGGAAATGAAGATGAACAGCTGGCCTGGCATGGTTGGTTTCTCCTGGGGTTTTGGATTTAGAGTTAGCAGATTTCATGTATCCTATGGCCGAGCCACCTACCACCTGGCAGGAGGAACAAATCATTTTTCAATATGCACTGATCTTTCTACATTTTATAAGGCAAAATAGAATTTTATAAAACTGTATCTTTGGTCTTTCTTAATCAACTGTGAATAATGAATAGCAATTCAAAGAAACTGATCATAGCCATTGACGGGCACTCTTCTACCGGAAAAAGTACATATGCCAAATTAATAGCTGAGGAACTTAACTACTTATATGTCGATTCTGGTGCGATGTACAGGGCGGTTACGCTACACTGCATGGAGAAAGGTTTGTTTGATAAGGCTGAGGATCCGGATATTAATCTTGTAATCAATGAACTCTCTAAGATTCATATTTCTTTTCGAAGGAATCCTGAAACCGGACAGAATGAAACATGTCTGGAAGACAGGGTAGTGGAAAAGGAAATTCGAACTTTGGCTGTATCAGGACATGTTAGCTATATAAGTACTATTGCAGAAGTGCGTACTAAAATGGTAGCTCTTCAGAGGGAAATTGGGACCGATGGAGGTGTTGTTATGGATGGAAGGGATATAGGAACCGTTGTCTATCCAAAAGCACATATTAAGTTATTTATGACTGCAGAGGCTGAAGTAAGAGCTGTGCGTCGCCAAAAAGAACTGGAAGAAAAAGGCATTGCTGAAGATTTTGAAAAGGTGATCGAGAATATTCAAAAACGGGACCGCATAGATTCTGGTCGTGAAGTGAGCCCACTCAGACAAGCTGATGATGCAATTTTACTTGATAATAGCAACATGACTATTGAGGAGCAGATGAAGTGGTTTTTTGAAACCTTCAGTGATACACCATAAATGGGAAAGGATAAAATAATTGAAATAGATCCTTCTGCAGGTTTCTGTTTTGGCGTGGAGAATGCAATTCAAATTGCTGAGGAGAATATGAATCAGGGAAGTCCTGTTTATGGATTGGGTCATATGGTTCACAATGAGGTAGAGATTGGTCGGCTTGACCAACTTGGTATGAAAACAATTTCTGTTATGGATTTCCCGGATCTTAGTCCTGGAAAGGTAATTATCAGAGCTCACGGAGAGCCACCTTCAACTTATGCCCTTGCTCAAGCACACAAGATTGACATCATAGACGCAACTTGTCCTATAGTATCGAATCTTCAGAAGAAAATTTATAAGCAACACCGTAAACTTGATAGAGAAAAAGAGCAAATTATAATTTTTGGTAAGGAGGGACATCCTGAAACTATAGGTCTTATGGGTCAGACCAGGGGAGAAGCAATTCTCATAACCGATCCGAATGATATTTCTGCTATAGATAGGAGAAAGACTATTTTTCTGTTTTCACAAACTACTATGGATCCTGATCAATTCGAAGTATTGGAAGAGAATATTCGTAAAATCACACAAGTTTCTGAAAAGACAAAATTTGAGGCCAATTGCTCCATATGCGGACAGATGAAAAAAAGGAAACCAGAATTGAGGAATTTTGCCTCTAAACATGACCTGATAATCTTTGTAAGCGGAGCAAAATCATCTAATGGTGCAATGCTGTATAATTTTTGCAAACAGCAAAATAAATTTACTTTTTGGATTCACTCAGTTGAAGATATAGATCCGGAATGGCTTAAAATGGATGGGAGCATAGGTATAAGCGGAGCCACATCAACTCCCTCATGGCAGTTGAAACAAGTTAAAGAGCAATTGGAAGCCTTAGCAAAAGAGCTGTAATTGCTTTATGATACTATCATTATTATATTTAATTTTACACTAGAATTAGCAAGCTAATACAAAGATATAATGTCGAAAATCAAGAAAATAGGAGTGCTAACATCAGGGGGTGATGCACCCGGAATGAACGCTGCAATACGAGCAGTAACCCGTACTGCAATATTTAATAATATGGAAGTGGTTGGAATTCGTCACGGATATCATGGCATGATTTATAAGCATTTTGTGAATTTGAAGGCACATAGTGTTAGTGATATTCTGGCCAGAGGAGGAACAATTCTGAAGACTGCACGGAGCAAGGAGTTCATGACTGTTGAAGGAAGAAAAATGGCCTATGATAATTTGAAATCTGAAAATATCGACGCAGTGATTGTAATCGGTGGTGACGGTACGCTGACTGGTGCACGGGTATTTTGTGATGAATTTTATGATATTACGTTTATTGGTCTACCGGGAACCATCGATAATGATATGTATGGTACCGATTACACAATTGGCTACGATACTGCTCAGAATACTGTTGTTGAGGCAGTTGATAAAATTCGTGATACAGCGAGTAGTCATAACAGGCTTTTCTTTATTGAAGTAATGGGAAGGGACGCGGGGTT
>JAUUZQ010000053.1 GCA_030589895.1 Bacteroidales bacterium | reverse complement strand
TCCTTCCAGATCACTCAGGGGCAGGGTGCATAGGGTGTATTGTTTGTTTGGGTATGGGTTTTAGAGCAAAGAATACCTGCTCATTAAGCTTTCTTATACTTTGGTCTTTTCCCCTTAAAACTCCACCTTATAACTGATATTGGGAAAAATAAATCCTTCTCCTTTCATTTCGACTTCCTGAGTATTTTGATTGAATTCATGATAAAAGATAGAGTTTTCAATCAGCATATTTTTAATCTGGATGCCCCAGACTGAAGAGTATTTTGCTTTATTAACCCTTAAGGTTACAGTGAAGTCGATATAGTAAGTACTCGGATACCGATCCTCCCAGGCGCGGGAATAATCATATATGACATCCTTGGCCAACAGAGATTTGCCCATATCCACAGGATGGGTGCGTTCGCCTCCCTGGAATACCAATCGTCCATTGATCCCAAGGATCTTATCCCTGTTTTGTCCAAGAAAAAATTCACGTCCGCCAAGTAAATTCAATACATAGCCATAATCCCACCTTGTATTGTAGGTCTTGTTATCGCCGGCCTTGTAATCAGAATCTATCAGTGAACCGGTAAGCAGGAAATAGTAATTCTTGTAAAGGAACTTTTCAAGGGTCAGGTCGAAGCCCTTGTTTGTCCCACTTCCTTCATTGCTGAGCGAATCTCTTATGAGGTATTCTTTCTTGAAATTCACGAGCGAGTATATTCCATCCGGTTTCACTGGAATATTGTAAAGTTCCTGGTAATATACTTCTGCGGTCATTCGCAGGTTATCAGTCAGAAGCCTGTTATATGCCATAACAAAATGGTTGGAACGTGATGGAATGAGATCCATGTTTGGTTTACGTGTTTCCTCCTGAGTTGTTTCGTAACGATAGAAGTAGACCTGTAGTGGTTCGATCTGACTATGATTACCATATGCAATACTGATGGAATTACCACTTAGAAATTTGTAGCTTACTCCCATTCTGGGTTCAACAGTTAAAGAGTTGTTCAAGAGAAAGAGCATTGAATGGAAACCTCCACTGAATGTGAAGTTACGGTTAATGATATACTTAAACTGAGAAAACCCTTGCATATATTGCGTTGTACCATCTTCATTACCATATTCAATAACTGGTTCTCCCGGGAAGTTGGCTGCGCGGATTGCAATATCGTATGATACACTGCTCATCACAATGCCTGTTCTATTGGAAAGCTTCTTGCTAAACTTGTGAGTGAGCACAGAACTGAAGCTTAATAGTGAAGTGATGTTTTCAGCATATTGATATTCCAAAAAGCTGGCATCTGGCTCCAACAACTCTTCGCTATCACTAAACTGACTGTATGTTGCTGTGAGGGATGTATTAATGGCCGTTTTGCCTGAATAGATAAATTTATGTTTTACCCCTAATATACCTGTTTTTCCTTTCCATATGTAACGGGTCCTGTCCCATGTAGAGTTCCATGTAGTAGAATCTTCTTTGGGGTCAGAACCGTTTACATCCAGTCCTCCTAATCCCCAGATCGAAAATATTCCACTTTTCTTAGTTGGAAAATTGAGTTTGAAGCTCAGGTCCTGGAAGATGGGGAGCTGTCCCTCCGGAATAAGATCTTTAAGCAAGGCTGTAGTGGAATACCTGTAATTGAATAGATAGGAGGCGTTTCGGCCTTTTATAAACGGGCCTTCACCAAAGCCATCTATACCCAGTGTGCCGATCTGTAGCCCCCATCCTCTCTTTTCACTGTTCCCGGCACGGAGGTTCATGTCAAAAACACCCGATAGCGCATTGCCATACTCAACAGGGAATGCTCCTGTAAAAAAGTCTGAGTTGTTGAGTAGCTGACTACTTACCAGAGAGAGGATTCCGCCACCTTCAGCGAGCATCCCCGCAAAGTGATTTGGATTTGGGACTGCAACTCCCTCTATGCGCCATAACAATCCTTTTGGAGAATTTCCCCTGATAGACAAGGCATTGTCATTTGGACTACCACTGGCAACACCTGCAAAAGAGGCTGCCATCCTTCCAGGATCATCAAATCCGCCTGCAAAACGATTGGTCTCCTCCACAGTAAAAGTACGTGCACTAAGCAACGACATCTGGTTTATAGGAATATCCTTTCTTGGTTGAGCCTTTATCTCTACACCCTCAATGGCAGATACCGACTCTTGCAGGCGTATTTCCAGGATAACTGGACGAGAAGAACTTACCATGACCTCAGCAGTTCCCTTCGATTCATATCCAATATACCTAACTTCAATGTAGTAGCGGCCAACAGGAACCTCTTCAACACGAAATAGACCATTCTCATCAGATATTATTCCTTTCAAAAATGATGATGACTCTATAATAATAGTGGCACCAGGAAGTGGGACCTCAGAATTTTGATCAATAATTTTTCCTCGGATCGTCTGTGTTGGAGATTGTGAATAGAGTTGAGTTACAAATAGAATAAGTGAAAAGTTTAACAATAACGTTTTATGAATCCTACATAACATACTCAAATTTAGGTAAAAAGGATAGTAATTTCAAACAGGTAGAGAGAGTTGTTTTCTTGTAGGCTATAAGCAGAGCAAAGCAGCACTTTAATATTCAATATTCTGATCTCTTCTCCTTTCCATCTATACTTTCTCTTTTTCCTTTTTCCTTTTCACTTTATTCCTATCTTTGTCGCCCTTATGACATTCAAAGATTTAAGCATTATTGAGCCCATCCTGAGAGCAATCAGGGAAGAGGGGTATACAACGCCTACACCAATACAAGAGCAATCTATTCCAATTCTTTTGCGAAGAAAGGATCTGCTTGGCTGTGCTCAGACAGGAACAGGAAAGACTGCCGCATTTGCCATTCCGATATTACAGCACTTATATAAGGACCGTGACAGGAATAAGGGGAAACGAAAAATCAGGGCATTGATAGTTACCCCAACAAGGGAATTGGCTATTCAGATATATGACAGCTTCAGGACCTATGGAAAATACACGGGATTGAAAAACGCAGTTATTTTTGGTGGTGTGAAGCAGGGAGCTCAGACCAATACACTTAGACAAGGGGTTGATATACTTGTTGCCACTCCAGGTCGATTACTTGATCTCATGGACCAGGGATATATTTCATTGAAGGATGTAGAATATTCGGTCTTGGATGAGGCTGATCGCATGCTTGATATGGGATTTATCCATGATATAAAGAGGATTATTGCCAAGTTGCCGCGAGAGCGCCAATCGCTTTTCTTTTCAGCAACAATGCCTCCTTCCATTATACAACTATCACGAAAAATACTTGGTAATCCTGAAAAAGTAAGCGTCAGACCAGAGCAGACTACTGCCGAAAAAGTTGAGCAGTTGCTATATTATGTCAGCAAGAAGGGCAAGCCGAAGTTATTGGTGCATTTGTTGCAAACGCAGCCCATGGATTCAACACTTATTTTTACGCGCACAAAATATGGCGCCGATAAAGTGGTGAAGATGTTGGGGAAGAAGAAAATAAATGCAGAAGCTATTCATGGCAATAAATCGCAGAATGCCAGGCAGCGTGCATTGGGGAATTTTAAAAGTGGAAAAACCAAGGTGCTGATCGCAACGGACATTGCTGCACGCGGAATTGATATTGAACAGTTATCATTGGTCATAAATTATGAGATCCCCAATATTCCTGAAACATATATTCACCGCATAGGAAGAACGGGTAGAGCATCGTTCAGTGGTTTGGCAATATCATTTTGCATGGAAGAGGAAAAGCCTTTCCTGAGAGATATTCAGAAACTTATTGATCAGGAGATAAGGGTTGTGGAAGAGCACCCATTTGTAGCTTATGAACCGGATGAAGTAATAGTAAGCGCACCAAAACCTCAAAAACAACAATCTTATAATCGTTCAAGAAAACCGGGTCGTCATCAATATCACCATCAAAAATCTTCCCGAAATTCTCGCTCTAAATGAGTTGTCCAGTGAGTCAATAAACAATATATATGGAATTTTAAGTACAAAGCTTATGATGTTATACCATAAGCTCTGTACTATAGAAATAGCTGTCATCCTTCAGACTCCTCTTTATACCAGTTAAGTTTGCGCGAGACAATCATGATAATTGCCAATACAATAAATAGGCCTACACTTCCCATCAACAGTGAAAGATCTTGAAGCTGGAGTGTTGTAAAAAGATAGCCATAGAGGACAAGTAGGAGGGAGCCGGAAATGAAACCCACACGCGCAGACTTCGTACTTGTTCTGATATAATATCCAATAAGAACTGTAACTGCCAATGTTGATATAAGGTAGGCATTGTTAAATCCTATGTGTTCAGAGAGCGAAACCAGCAGTGTGTAAAAAATGATGAGTGCAAATCCTACTAACAGATATTGAATTGGATGAATGCGTGTTTTTGTGATTACTTCTGTGAGAAAGAATACCAGGAAAGTAAGGGCAATAAACATGAATGAATATTTTGCAGCGCGCGTCGATTTCTGGTAATGATTCACAGGGATAAGGAAGTTTACGCCAAAAGCAGATTCTTCTACATTGTGATTTCGATCGTACCAGCTCTGTGGGTAATTTCTATTGAGGTAATTTACACTCCATCTTGAAGTGAAACCTTCTTCGGTGATATTTTTCGTTGCTGGCAGGAAACTTCCTGTAAAAGAAGGATCGGGCCATGGGGATGTAATTTCAGTTTCCGTAATTTTCCCTACAGGAGTGAAGAAGATGTTAGAACTTCCGTTGAGTACCAATGTTGCTGAGAATGGAATTCTATCCAGATCAGAAAGTTCATCAAATGAAATTGGTACATGTATACCCCGATCTGTCACTTCATGATTGTATAAGCCGGGATTGAAATCTCTTGGAATACCATTGATTAAAATCTCTGAGTCATTTCCAATTCCCCGCAGATCTGTGATGCCAATAGAAAGATAGAATTTATCCTTCTGTATTCCTTTTTTCAATATTTTTTGCAAGCTCTCATTCTTCCAGTCGAAGTAGCCCTCAATCTCAATTGTTGAGCTGTATACGACCGACGAAAATATACCGCGTTTTTTTTCCACAGGAATAACATTTCCTTTAATTGAAAGTTGTTCGGGAAGGAGATGAAGCCTGTGGTAAACAATGCTCTCTTTTTTATTATCAATGATTAACTCTTCAGTAGGAATGGTGATGAAGGGCCCTGTTATGGTTTGTGCAAGTCCCCATTTTTCACTTATCTCCATTCGTGTCATTTCATTCCGGGATTCACGTTCCCTGATAAGACTTTTAATCATTGCTCCGGGTATCAGCAGGAGCAAAGAGAGTGTTCCAATTACAATAAATTTGAAACTTGGCGAACGAAAAAATTTACCTAATGTATCTTTCATTGTTGTGTGTATTATTTCACTTTGAATTTCAAAGTAAACAGTTAAAAAAAATTGAATTTTTCCTTTATTCTATCCCCGGTATCGTTTTACTCCTCGGTATCAGACTCAAATACGTTCATCTTGCATTAACGCATTATCGCATTGTCGCATTGTCGCATTGTTACATCAACTCCTCCAGCGCATTCAAATGCCTCGTAAACCCAACTCTTCCCATCTCACTCACTCTATACGCCGTATTTGGTTTGTTTTTTATGAATTGTTTCTTCACTTCAATATATCCATTCGCCTCCAATGCCTTAATATGACTGGCAAGGTTTCCGTCTGTTACCTCCAGTAACTCTTTCAAAGCATTAAAGTCTACCCAATCGTTCACCACGAGTATTGACATAACCCCCAGTCGCACACGGGATTCAAAATGCTTATTTAATCCTTTGATTGGATTTTTCATCTTCTCTTATTTCCTGTCGTATTTTAAATAGAGGGTGACACCATATATGATGTGGAACAGTCCGAAACCCAGTGCCCAGAAGTATAGGCCCAGATCTTGCCATACAGTCGCCGCCAAACCAATTACTATTTCAGCAATTCCAAGCACGACTAATTCCTTATTGACAAAACGGCCGGCATTACTCAGTGCAATACCATAAAATATGAGAGTGAGAGGGGCTACAAGGTTGACATGGTTTTGCCACATCATGATCAGGCTGAGCAGACCTCCTGCACTTAGTGGAACCAGTAAGCTGAAAAGGAGTCTTTTAAGCACGGGCGACCAAAACTTTTCACCCATCCTTGATGCTTTTCTGGAAGAGAAGTGCAGGGCAGAGGCTAGTGACAGTGTTAATACGATCAGTCCATCAAGCAAGAGGAACAAGCTGGGAGAGATGTTCCTTTCCCCTTCCAGCAACCTGAATTTCTCATCGTAATAAATCTCTCCTGCTCCAAGGTAGATGTACGCTGCTATAGCACCCAATAGCGCAAAGAGACCTGCAAATACACCCGACCATCCGCTTAATGACAGGAATTTGGTGGAGCGTTCCATGATCTGTCGTATTTCCGAAATATCTTCTAAATGCTTGTGTGATGTTTCCATATTAAAAGTACTTTGAAATACAAAGTTAAAGTTAATTCGGAGAAAGTCAAGTGTGTTAACGTTTTTTAACTTGTGAACACAATAACAGCATATCATTTTCCGTATCTTTAATTAATAAAGCCTTAACTTTTTGGAATTCTTCACAACAACTCTGGATCGTAAAAACTACAGACATAGTCGCGTCGGTTATTTCATATATTTAATAGTTTTCTTACTTTTTATTTCAGTTTCAAGCTATTCCCAATATGTTATACATGGGACTGTTACCGATGAACTTACCGGGGAAGTACTTATTTCGGCCACAGTGTTTGATTCAATCACTATGAAAGGGACAGTCTCTAATGACTATGGTTTTTACAGTTTGAAGCCGGGTGGAGATGAGGTAGTACTGATCTGTTCTTATGTGGGTTACTCTCCATCTTATTTGCTTCTTACGTTGAAATCAGATACTTCAGTAAATATATTCCTCTCTCCCTCTCTTGCGTTGGATGAAGTAACAATTTCCGGTCAGTCTTCCGATTTAGATATATTCAGCTCACAGATGAGCTCCCATAATATCAACCGAATCAACCTGAAAACATTGCCAACCTTACTTGGCGAAACAGACCTTGTAAAAGCTATGCAGTATCTTCCCGGGGTAAGTTCAGGTACCGAAGGAACCAGTGGAATATATGTCAGGGGAGGAAGTTCCGACCAAAACCTGATCCTTCTCGATGGAGTCCCGGTATATAATGTTAATCACCTCTTCGGATTTTATTCTGTTTTCAACGGTGATGCAGTAAATAGTGCCACTCTTTTAAAGGGAGGATTCCCCGCACGGTATAGTGGCCGTCTTTCATCTGTTATTGATATCGGTTTGAAAGAGGGAAATATGAAGGAGTTTCATGGTTCTGCATCACTTGGAATTATAAGCTCAAAGCTTCTGCTGGAAGGTCCAATAGTAAAGGATAAAACTTCATTTCTGATTTCCGGAAGAAGAACATATTATGATATTCTTTCCTATCCGATCCAGTACGCTGTAAATAAGCGTAATAAGTCAGATACATATTTTGGCTACTATTTTTATGACCTCAATGCAAAAATCAATCACAAGTTTTCAGATAAGAGCAGACTCTTTTTCAGTTCATACTTAGGAAAGGATGAGTTTTATATCAACGAAACAGATAAACAGATAAATCCTGATGACCAAAAAACCTATGACTTAGATAATAAAATGGGCTTTTATTGGGGAAATATCACTTCTGCACTTAGATGGAATTATATCTGGGGAACTCAACTATTTTCAAACCTAACACTCTCTTATAGCAATTACAGATTTACTAATTTTGAGTCCAGTGAGCATTTCTTTTCTTATGAAAATCGGCAGCCTGTTTTAGAAACAGATCAAACCTATGGTTTACGAACGTATGATTACGAGTATTATTCTGGAATAAGAGATCTGTCAATGAGATTAAACTTCTCTTATATTCCATCCCCCAATCACTATTTAAGATTTGGGATTAGAGGAACCAGTTATGCTTTTAAACCTGGCGTACAAGATGCATGGTATGAATGGGAGAATATCGGCATAAGTCATGAGTCTGTTGGAGCTGATAGTGTTGATGCATTCGAATTTGTAGCGTATATCGAAGATGATTTTAGCATCGGAGACAGGTTCAAGTCCAACATAGGAGTAAACACCAGTGCTTTTGTCGTAGACGGAAAGACATATTATTCCATCGAACCACGTGTTTCAGCCAGATTCAAGATAACAGACAGGCTTGTGTACAAAGCTTCTTATGCAAAGATGTCACAGAATATTCATCTGCTTACAAATTCAATGATGGGATTGCCTACCGATATTTGGGTTCCTACAACAAAAAATATTATTCCGGAAGAGTCATGGCAAGTGGCAACAGGTTTGAAGTATAAACATGGTTCAGAGTGGGAATTCTCCTTTGAGCTTTTCTATAAAGATTTGCAGAATCTGGTTGAATATGCAGAGGGAGCTGATCTCCTGCTGAATGGAGATAACTGGGAATCGAAAGTGGTGAGTGGAGATGGGTTGGTCTATGGTGCTGAATTTTTTGTTGAGAAAACAGCCGGTAGATGGACCGGGTCAATGGGATATACCTGGTCGAAAAACACGAGGACATTTGAAAATATTAGTTTTTGAGAGCCTTTCCCATATAAATATGATCGTCGCCATGACATTTCAATGGTGTTGAATTACAAGATAAATGAAAGGGTTTCAATGGGAGGTGTTTTTCTATTTTCTTCCGGAATAAATACTACAATCATCGATCAGTCATATATAGATCCTTTAACAGTTATAAATGGAGATCCCGCTATTGTTCTGGAATATTATGACAGTGATTTAATAAGAAATTTTGAAGTAAGGAATGGTTACCAACTTCCTTCTTATCACCGAATGGATATTGGAGTCAATTTCAAAAAACCAAAGAAACATTTCATCAGGACATGGAGCTTTGGGGCTTACAATGCCTACAATAGAAAAAATGCCTTTTATATTTACAGCAGTCAGGGAAAGTTTATTGATACTGGATTATGGGAGAAAAGGGTGTATCAGGTGACCATGTTCCCGATTTTACCTTATTTGAGATATTCAATCAAGTTTTAAGAATGAAGAATGCCATTATCATAGCTGCTTTAACAATTATCTGTTTCTCATGTGAGAAGAATATTACAGAAGAGTTTAGCAAGACTAATCAGCCTAAGATTGCATTAAGTGGGGAAATTATAGCCTTGGAAAATCCAATGGTGAATCTCTCCAGGACCATCACCATGACTGATTTGGACACAGTGGTATTTTTGAACAATGCAATTGTGGAAATTGAGTCGGGAGATGATGTTTACTTGATGAATTCCATTGGAAATGGTTATTATTTGACTGAAGAGTTTGTTGCACAGCCTGGCGAAACATATACAGTTTCCTGTTCTGTCAGTGAACTTCCTTCAGCCTCAGCAAGTGTAAGAGTTCCGGAATTGCCGGCTCTCTCCAATTTAACTTATACAGTTGATGAGGATTACGTCATGCATTTCACGGTTGATATAGATGATCCTGCTGATCTTGATGATTATTATGCCTTTTATTTTTTAGGCTGGGGGAGAGAAATAAATCACCAGCACTATTTTGATTCATTAGTTATAGATACCACTACAGTATTTAAGTATTATTCTCTGTTCATGGAAGATCCTGTTATGGAATATACAGGAAGCTGGAGACGGAATTCCTTCTATGAAACTGACGAGAACGGCGCATTTGGAAGTACTTTTTACTTCACTGATAAACTGTTTATTGGTGCGTCCTACCAGCTTTCTGTAGATATGGATTTACGGAGAACTTACAACGATTCGATTCCGGAGATTGAGTTCAATTTCATAAAGCGGGATGAATACTTCTTTAATTACTTCAAATCAATCTTGAGGAATAATACAAGTTCCGGCATTGATTCAGACCTGCCGATTATGCAACCGGTACATGTCTACTCTAACATTGATGGAGGCTTCGGACTTCTGACAGCTTCAAGCAGATATTCTCAGACCATCGATATGTCTGAGTGGTATGATGATCCTGATTTTATAGATTATCTTAATTCTCAAAAATAAAAAAAGCTCGGTGCATAATCTATTAGCTAATTTTTCTAAGTATATTTAATAAGGGAAACCAAATGTTACGGTCATTCTCTGTTTCTTGTGTATCTCTGAGAAATAGTTAATCTATAGGGTTCTGATGAGAAACATTATTTGCTAAACGCATCATCAAAAGCACCTTTAGCCACCTCAAAATCCAGTCCTCTGACAAATTCATAGGCCTCAATGGCGCCATGCTCCCTGTTCATACCACTGTCTTCCCATTCTACAGAAAGTGGGCCCTGGTAATTGATCCTGTTTAGTGCACGGATAATATCTTCAAAGTCAACATTTCCCCTGCCCGGACTCACAAAATCCCAATACCTTCTTCTGTCTCCAAACTCAAGATGACCGCCAAATACACCAGCTTCAGTTGGTGTCATCGACCAGGTGGCATCTTTAATGTGTACATGGAAAATTCTTTCGCTGAATCTGTAGATGAACTCAATATAATCAACTCCCTGGTAGCCAAAGTGACTGGGGTCGTAGTTGAAACCAAATGCCGGATGATGGTTCAGGGCTTCCAGCGTTCTTTCTGCAGAAGCTATATCGAAAGCAATTTCTGTTGGGTGTACTTCAAGGGCGAATTTGATTCCCATATTATGGTACTCATCAAGTATAGGAATCCATCGTTTGGCAAAGTCCTTATATCCCTTGTCTATCATTTCCTTTGTAACAGGCGGAAAAGAATAGAGCATGTGCCAGATCGGACTGCCCGTAAATCCATTCACTACTTTTAAACCAAGTTTTTTTGCAACCTGTCCGGTCTTTATCACTTCTTTTGCAGCGCGCTGCCGAACCCCTTCAGGATCTCCATCACCCCAGATGTGATCGGGTAATATAGATTTATGTCTTTCATCAATATTGTCAGAAACGGCTTGTCCAACGAGATGTGTAGATATGGCAAACAATGACAGTTTATGTTTTCTCAGTAGCGCTATTTTTTTATCCAGATAGGCATCATCTGCCTTCGAAATTTCCATGTGATCTCCCCAGCATGCCAGCTCAAGGCCATCGTATCCGAACGATTTAGCCTTTTCACACATGGTCTCGAGTGGCAAATCTGCCCATTGTCCGGTGAATAAAGTAATTGGTCTCATATGGTTAAGGAGTTAATGCAACAATGCAGCAATGGCGTGCTTATAAAAAATGATACAAAAATACAATCGTTCCTTCAAATGCTGGTTTCTTACTGTCTTTTATCTCTAATGCAACATCAATCTTTGCCTTGGTAATCCCCCTGAGATTTACCAGCGACTTCAAAGTTGCTCTTATACTGACCTCATTGTCAACCAATACCGCTTGTTTGTATTTTAGATTTTCAATTCCGTAGTTGACCTGCAGTTTAAGATTATTTACTTCAATGATTTGATTCCATAAATAAGGGAGTACAGAAAGCGTCAAATATCCATGCGCAATAGTAGTGCCATATGGGCTCTCCTTCTTCGCTCTCTCTGTATCCACATGAATCCATTGATGATCCAGCGTAGCATCTGCAAATTTATTGATCTGTTCCTGTGTTATTTTTAAGTAATCAGATACTCCTAACTCTTGTCCAATATACTTCTCAAATTCCTCATAACTGCTAACAATCAATTTTCCCATTTTCTGTCATTTAAATAAATCATTAAAAAATCTTTGAACTCAAAAATACGAATAAATATAATTTTCTCAATCTGCAATCCTTAATCCTTAATCCTCAATCCACGATCCTCAATCTATAATTCTCAATTATTCTTCAACCGGGAATTTAACTTCAGGATACTTCACCATTCTACGAAAAAGATTGAAACCACCTGATCTTTGTATTTCCTTTCGCAGCAAATACTACCCCATAATTCTTTTTATTGTATACATAGTTTCTCTGCACCAGTAACTTTACAACAAAACTCCACCAGAACAGTTCATTGATTCTTTTAAACTGAGTTTTGAATCCTGTTCTCTTTAGAAGATCAAGAATCAGCTCTACATCGGGTTTCCCGTCAATGGTGCCTGTCTCATCATGTCTGCCTGCTATCACAGTCAGAGAAAGATCGCTTGCAGATTTTAGTAAATCTTCAAATCCCAATAATGTGTGATATTCGAGGCCGTTAATGGTTAAGTTAATATGACGCACCTTCTGAAATGGAATGTCGTGTTGATCAATAATTTGTTTCAGGGTAAACACTGGAACCGTGATCTCTTTGTTTTGAAACTGAACTGTTGAATCGATAGGAATACTTGTCAACTGATTCCATCCTTTCTTCTTTCCCAACAATAATGTTGTTTCTCCCGCTTGATCAGCCAATGCTGCTTGTATAGTGATGATACTCATTTCTGACTTTGATATTATCTGCTTTGCCACTTCAATATTTTCAGGATCAGGATCTATTCCATAGACCATACCACTATTTTTTACTCTTCTATGCATAAGAAACAGATCAGAAGTAACATGTGCATCCATATCAAAACCACATTGTATTCCAATATCTCCTTCTTTCAGATTTGAAAATTTCAGAATTGCATTAATCGCGGTAAAGATTTTCCAAAATATATTTTTTATAGCTCTCATTTTTGATCAATGATTAAATGTGACCCACTTCTCCGCTTCACTCGACTCCACCAACTTGTCGATAAACTCCATCCCCCTTAATCCATCATAGACATCAGGAAAATCCAGCGCTTCTGTTGGCGGCTCAACACCTTCAAGTCTGCATTGAATACATGTGGCTACATTTCTGTAAATATTTCCAAATGCCTCTATCAATCCTTCAGGATGACCTGCCGGCATTCTGCAATTATACTGAGCAATGGGGGAGAGGTAAGCATTACCGGGCTTCTTTATTTCCATAGGGCGATCCATCCATTTTATTTCCATCCTGTTTGGTTCAGCCTGTACCCAATCCAAACCACCCTTTTCACCATAAACCCTGATTCGTAATCCATTTTCCTCACCTGCTGAAATCTGACTCGCATAGAGCACTCCTCGTGCACCGTTATTAAACCGGAGCAATACATTGCCATCATCATCCAGCGGACGTCCTTCGACCAGTGTTGAAAGGTCCGCGCATAATTGAGTGACTTTCAGCCCGCTTACGTATTCAGCCAAATGAAGTGCATGCGTACCAATATCTCCCATGCAACCCGATTTTCCGGAGCGTTTTGGGTCTGTTCTCCAGCTTGCCTGTGTCTGGTTTTCACGTTCAATAGGCTCCGATAGCCATCCTTGTGGATATTCAGAAACTACCTTGCGAATTTTTCCTAATTCACCATTTTTTATCATTTCACGTGCTTCTTTTACCAGAGGATAGCCTGTGTATGCATGTGTTACAGCGAAAACTAATCCGGTTTGCTCTACAAGCTTGACCAATTCTTTTGCTTCAGCAGTTGTGAATGTAAGCGGCTTGTCACTCACCACATGAAACCCATTTTCCAGGGCCATTTTTGCCGGACCGAAATGAACATGGTTCGGGGTTGCAATACAAAGAAAATCCATTCGTTCACCTTCTGGAAGTGCTTTCTCACTCTCTATCATTTCCTGATATGAGTCGTAAACTCTTTCAGCTGGAAGAAAATAGCTCTCACCTGTAACTTTCGATTTTTCAGGATCAGAACTAAATGCTCCGCATACCATGTTAATTTGTCCATCCAGCATTGCAGCATTGAAGTGAACCAGTCCAATAAATGACCCCGGACCGCCACCTACCATACCCATATTGATTTTTCGCTTGCTCATAAAATTATGTGTAAATATTATTGTAATCACTGTTTGCTAACAGAGCGATAAATTATAAAAAATGAAGAGACTGAACAAACTTGTCTGACTATTTATTTTCTAAAGACTAAAAAGAGTTGAAACATAATCAAAAGAGAGAGAATATTATACTAAAGTTTCCCACATTCCAACAGAACCTTTAAGGGAAGCTTTTAAAGGTAGGTTTTATTGACTTTCTGCACTGATCGAAACTTACTTCACCATTTATTTTAAGGATTTTTGAAGTGTGACTTGCAAGTGCTAAAGTCACTTGTCCCTTCCTGTAATTGTCCAAAGTCTCATTTTTTTCATCAGATATACTGTCAATCTGATCAGGTAAACCACTCAGTGAAATTTCTAAAGGCCCTTCTTCCCAGTTGAACAAAACCAGGTATATCCCATCTTCATTTTCACCCAGCATGATATTGAATGCATCCTCTTTATCTTTGGCATGATCCCACAGGTCCAGAGGGATGAAGCGATCACAGGTTTTATAGCTGAGGGCATTTCGAAGAAGTTCTTTTCGCTCGTCCCTTAGTAAGACTAGGTTATCGCTTGAAACCTTTATACCGCCAAAAAGCGCTACGTAGTCTGCCCACATTTTAGCCTCTGCCAGGCTTGTGGTCCCCCCAAATTTATTTCCCACCTTTGCATCATCGGGATCCTCATCAAATTTATTTCTCAATACCAGGTAATCTGCATCATTCTGAACAATATTCTTGTTCAGGTAGAAATTTCCGCCATTTTGCAGGCAGCGTGTACGATAAAAATCCATTGTAGGAGAAATATCACTACCTGTTCTCAGGCCATCAACCAAACCAAAAGTAGGTCCGAATACAGAAGAGCATCCCAGAAAGAAGGCATCACCAATTCCTTCACGCATGGCCTTGAGACCGGCACGTGTTCGTTCCATACGCCATATGCAGACAGAGGTAAAGCACTTTGTGCAGTCAATGATTCAAACGCAAAAATTAATCCTGTTAAAAGAATGATTCTATATATGTAATTTCATATTTTCACTATCTCTGAGTGTGTAACAATTTGATATTTCTATTTTTTTTCTACTTCAATCAGATGGAAAATATCATCTTTATCATCTGTATTTACAAGTGCAAAATCACTTCCCATTGGACCATTCTGGTTCAGCACTGCATCGGAAATAGTAACAGTGTGGGTCTTCCACTTTTTGTCCCCTTCACAGGTGATTTTAAAAGCTGTTTTTAACTTCTTTTTTCCGGAATCATACTGAAATTCCCATTTTGATCCTTTCTCATTATCATAATATATCACATTGAAAGTAATCTTCGTTGCTTTTTCCCGGATAAAGTCATCATGAAGTTTAAAATACATTGCATTTTTACCTGAACTGTTATCAAAAGAGCGTGCGAAGCGGGAATATATTGGTGAATCGGCCGTAATAGGTCCGTCAATTCGGAAGAGACCTATGGAGCTTACATCAGGATCAATTTGTTTTATGAAACGTGAATAATTCCCCGGCAAGATGTCCCATCCTGCATCGTTGTATCCTGTTTGCCCCCTACGTTGGTAAACCTGTCCCCTGGTAGCACTGTAGAGATCATCCATTTTTGCTCCCCGGCTGGCATAAACAGGATCCTTGCAGATGGCTTCATACCTCTCCTGATTATTTGAACTGGCAGCTCCGTATTTGCTCTCGGGAAACTTTTTGGTGTCAGCAGCATCCAGTCCTTCGTGCAGTGCGATAAAAGCCTTCGTTGATGTTTCAGGATATATCTGATTGGCGTATTTATTAAAAAATCTTAAATAAGCTTGTATTTCAGGATTTTCCCCAGCTTCTTTAAGTGCACTGTTTGAGAGATCCCAAACCGATAATCCCTGGTTCAGTCCATTAAGAATGCCCCAATAAAATCCCAGTTCAATATTGATTTGGTACAAAGGTCTTTGCCAGGTCTGGTCCATTTCAGATCTGGAAAACAGTGCTAAGTCTTTGGGATTAACCAGATGTGGAGACCATTCTTCAACAATTGTCCTTTCTCCTGTCAGATGATGTCCTCTGATCAAAGCACCCTGTTTTATTCCATAGCCGCTTCCAATCTTTGTTGAGAGCCATTCCCATTCAGTTGGAAAAGATGCCTGGTCTATTGAATTAAATAGAAGAGGTATATGCAGTTCCTTTGAATTGAAAATCTGCCGATAGGTTTCGAAAGCAAAAAGCCTGAAATCTGACCATTCTTTTCCTGATTTTGAAAGTTCGTATTCCGGATTATTGGCTTTGCCTTTATAGGCTGCCTCATCGCCGGTACATCCTGTTTTAACCTGCATGAATACAATCTTGCTCAGTTTATTTTCAGGTTGATCTTTCAGGAATTCTCCTAACCCGATCAGGAATTTTTTAAAGTATCTTTTATAGTCATTGTCCAGGTAATAAGGGTAGTATGGCCATTTTTCATGCTTTTTAGGCCCTTCTTCAGTTGTAAATACTTTGGGTACTCCATTGTCATATATCCATTGAGGTGCACTGGGACCAAATCCTATACCCAGGTAAATATACTGCCCTCGTTCTGTGGCCTGGTCTATCGATTCCTGTATATTGCTCCAATCAAAAGAGGCACTGTCCGTTGGCTGAATATCTTTCCATGAGGATCCTGAAGCAGAAATCCCCAACAGGTAATCATATTCGGGTTTGGCGGGATTAAATTCCAGATCTCCGCGACTCCAGACACCATATGCATCTATAGGCAATGCACTTTGTGCATGCATATGAAGCATGCTTGAAAAGATCAGGATAGTCCCTGCAAGGAACATTCCTGTTTTTTTGCTGAAAATTTGATTTTTACTTGATTTCATAGTGTTATGGAATTATTGCATAATTATCTTGAACAAAGATATATCAAGTGAAATTGGGTGCAGGTATTTTTTTATTCCAAAATGGATGATATTTTGTTCTTCTTACTTCTTGCTACTCCACCTTCCTCACCTCAATAAAATCGAATATTGCATCATCTTTCCCTTCTGTTCTGATGATGAAATCGGCTCCTCTTTCAGCACTGTTCATTAAGCTGAAATCTGTGAGTGCAATGCTTTTCTCCTTCCATTCTCCGGTGTTGGCGTTCTGTACTGTGAAAGCAACTTTTTCAGTGTTCCAGCCTGCCCGGGAATATACACACCAACAGTCGTTTGGGAAATACTCGCTTTGCGGGAATATGCTTGATGTTGCAAATTGGTATGTAGGTGATAGGGTAACATTCGATTCAACTATTCAGTTCCGTTCAAATTAGTATAAGCCCGGTTATAAATACTTAGTATGCCCTTGCCCTGGCGGGAAAGATATCCCTTTTATTTGTTTTTAATTTACCTTTTTAAGGTATAATTAAATTAAGGTTCCATCCAGCTTATCTGCTTCCAATTCTCTTTCACATATTCCTGTGGATTCCCTGGTGTCGATCTTCCATTCCTGATTATTTCACTAATCCGTGTTTTGAGTTTTTCAACAATTTCAGGATTTTCAAAATACAGGTTGGTCGTTTCTCCCGGATCCTTTTCCAAATTATAAAGTTCATATCTTGCCTCACCTTCTTTGGGTATTATCAATTTAGGCTTTAATGAGCCTCCTGAACCACGTAACAAATTCAATTTCCATTTACCATCCCGGATGGCAAAATAACCTATCGATGAATGGTGTATTATTGGTCCTCTCAGATTTCGATTAAAGTTATCATCTTTTAAAATTGGATATAAGCTGTAACTGTCTTCACCTGCATTGTCGGAAAGATTTACTCCAATAATTTCTGCAATGGTCGCCATGTAATCTGTCTGGCAAACAGGGACATCAACTTTTCTTCCCGGTGTAATTACTTCTGGCCATCGCATCAGGAAAGGAACTCGATGTCCGCCTTCGTAAATATCACGTTTCCCTCCTTTAAAATTCATACTGCTGAAATGTTTGTATGTGTCTCGCTGATAAACATAATTCGTTTCGGCACCATTATCAGATGAAAAAATGACCAATGTATTTTCCTCTACACCATTTGCTTTTAGGGCATCGAGTACCTGTCCTACTCTATGATCAGTTTCTTCCATAAAATCACCATAATTGCCACAGTTGCTGCGCCCCTGAAAATCTGGATGTGTACAATGTGGAAGGTGTGGACTGGTTAAAGGCAGGTATAAAAAGAATGGTTTGCCATTTTTTGCTTCTCCTGCCACTTTATTTATATATGCTACTGCTTTTGCAGCAAAAGTTTCTAATACTAATTCATCGTTAAAAGAGGGTGCTACTTCTATCCATTTTTCTTCATCACCTTGCTGCTTTTCATAAGGTGGAGTCATTCTGTAGGTCCGAGGTGTGATATTATTTTTCTTTTGGGTCCATAAAACCGGAGGATCCAATACTTTATCGTTTTCCAGATAAGTGAGTATTCCATAATTCATGGAAGCCGGAATCCCAAAAAAATAGTCAAATCCTTTTTCGCATGGGCCATCGGTAAATGGTTTCGACCAGTTTCGGCCTTCTCCATTTTTCCCTTCAAACTCCATTTGCAAATGCCATTTTCCCACCATGGCTGTATTGTAGCCGTTTTCTTTTAAAAGAGAAGCAATCGTCATCCTGTCTTTTTCAATTAAACAGGGACCATCAGCTCCCATAACACCTCTTTTTAAAGAAGTTCTCCAACTATAACGACCTGTTAAGAGAGAATACCTTGAAGGAGTACAAACTCCATCGCTGCTGTGTCCGTCGGTAAAAACCAATCCGCCATTGGCTAATTTATCAATGTTGGGTGTTCTGAATTTTGCTTCAGGATTTAGGGCACTTACATCGCCATAGCCCTGGTCATCGGTGTAAATGATTACAATGTTTGGATTTATATCAGAATTTTTATTGGAAACGCACCCAAATGTTAAAAGCAATGCCATTATGGAAAATACGGAATATTTCAGCTTCATTTTTTATGCTTCAATTTCTTTGTTTATTATTTTTTTTGATAAGCGGGAAAAGTTCTGAATTTATTCTGGCGGCCTTCGCCAATTCAATAAACTCCTCTGTAACTTCAGTTAGTGTATCAGCCAGATTGTTCTTTTCGAAAGGATCTTGTGATAAATTATATATCTCAACTGACTGTTGATGTGTATTTTTATTATATGAAATAACAGCCTTCAGATCTCCTTTTCGAATGGCTTGATTTTGATTGCGCTCCCAATACAAGTAATCATGTTCTTGTTGCTCATCTTGTTTCCCCAAAAGCGTTGGCAAAAATGATATGCCATCAATATTTTCAGGATTTTCTACATTTACCAGTTCAGCAAAAGTTGGTAATACATCCCAAAAAGCAGAAATATGGTCTGAAGTGGTTCCTGGCAAGATTTTGTCTTTCCAGAAGGCAATCATGGGCGCTTTTATTCCACCTTCATAAACTTCACTTTTTCTTCCGTGGAGTTCACCACCGGTTTTAAGATATTGGTTCTGTTGAGGTCGAAGGGTCGTCCCATTGTCACTTGTAAAAATAACAAGTGTATTGTTTAAAATATTTAACTCCTTCAGCTTAGCCATTATCTCACCAACATGCTTATCCAGACGAGCAGTCAAAGCTGCATGCTTTGGAACAGAAAAGGCCATATCTGTAGCATTCCCCTTTGGCATCCCTGTTTTTTGTGCATAATAATCCAGTATCTCATCATCGGGTTGGTGATAAGGAGTATGTGGCAGCGTTGAAGGATAATACAAAAAGAAAGGCTTGTCCTTATTATCTTCAATAAATTGTAATGCTTTAGAATGAATTACATCAGCAGTATAGTCGGTATAAGGTGCTTTCAAGTTTCCTTTTAGTGTAACAGAATCGTCATTCTGTCGCATATAATGGGTGTAGTAAGAGTGAGCATGTCGCTGACAATTATAACCATAAAATTGATCGAAGCCCTGATTGTTTGCAGAACCTTCTGACCCCGGATAACCAAGTCCCCATTTACCAAATGCACCTGTTTTATAACCTGCCTTTTTTAAAACTTCAGCAACTGTAATTTCACTGTCTGGTATTGGTTCATTACCTTCAAACGGAAGGGGTTTGTTATCCCGAATCCACGAGTGCCCGGTATGTTTACCAGTCATTAAAGCACATCTTGATGGGGCACAAATATTGGATCCGGCATAGTGGTTCAGAAACAACATACCTTCTTTTGCCAGTCGGTCAATATTTGGTGTTTCTATTATTTGCTGTCCATAACAGCCAAGTTCGTTGTAGCCTAAGTCGTCAGCTAAAATATAGATGATATTTGGTTTTTGAACCTTGGTATTGTTCTCTGTATTACAGTTTGTAAGTGTTAAAACGGTAATAACTAAAATTAAACTACTTATTTTCATTTGCTATATATTTTTGCTTATTTCAGCGAAGGTTCAATAAGCAGGATTTTTCCTGTGCTTGGTCCCAGAGTGATCTCACCCCAACGCCCTGTTGCTGCATATGCATAGCGCTGCATTACGCCGACCATACGGTCGTGTCCTTCGACCCATTCATCAACGGAATAGGGACGGTTCTTTTCGAAATTCCAGGGGCCGGTTTTCATGGTGATGGCATTGACCATGCGGAACTGAGGTATTGTTGCGCTCATTGCATCTAAATTGGCACAATCGTATCCTTGTTGCATATACTCAACTAACTCCTGTCCTCTTCTTTCGATAATTGGCGTGCCACCTGAATTGTAGATGGGGCTCGTTACAATGTCGCCCTTATCATGGTGGGAGGCCCGGGACCCTTTGTATCCACGAGTGACTTGCAACTTCCCGCTTTCCTTATCCCACTGATTGACCCGCATCAGTTCACCGGCAATACGAATGAAAAATACGAATTTCCTGCCATGTTCTGAAAATTCCGCTTCTTCGGGCGGAATGTTTCGGGTGACTATAATTTTGTCGGCGATATAGTTGACCTGTTCATCGCTTAGGCGCACATCATCTATCATTACGTTTTTGTATTTTTTATCCATGTTATGTGGTTTCGGCATACTCTGCATCGAAACACCTGCTTCTTGATTTAGCTCAATCACAATAGGGCCGTTTTTTAGGATCATCCCTTCTTGAGCAGTGGAGAAACTACATAGACTAGCTGCCAGTAATATGATTAGTGTTTTTTTCATGTTTTTTTGCTTCTAATGATTGATAAGTAGTTTTTCTTTTCTGTCCCAAGGGATGTTTCGGTCAAACAATACGCCGTATTTTTTATAGCCATTATAGTTGACACCTTCGCTTTTCCAATGCTCTAATTGTTGGTTATATAGTTTTCTCATTTTGTCTAGCTGAGCACTGTACTTTGTGTTTTCAACCAGATTTTCCATCTCGTCGATGTTAATTTAGTAAGATATTGGGGCGGGAATTATTGTGTTCTTTTTTTGTTTTCTGCTTACAAGAAAACAAAAAAAAACGCTAATTCCCTTTCGTGTGTTTTATCATTTGTATTGTTCCATCTTCATTGTAATACAATTTTTCATAACAGGCAATACGTCTGTAACCATTCCATCCTTCAGGCTTAAATTCATGCCCACCTATATGGTAGAAATAATACCATTGTCCTTTAAATTCAATAATGGAATGATGGTCCTGGGCTCCATCATTTGGTACAGGTGCCATTGCTCCTTTCCATTCAAATGGGCCGTATGGACTTGAGCCCATAGCATAATAACCCTGTATCTCGGGATTTTTCCAATTGGTGTAGGAATAATAGTAAATTCCATCCTTTTTATGCATATAGGTGCCTTCGCGACAATGTCGCAAGGTGTCTTTTACAATTTCTTCAGGCGCATACTCAATTTTCCGAGGCTTTTCAGCGAGTTCTGTCATATTGGGTTTGAGTTTGGCCACAACATTATTGTTATTATACAGATAAGCCTGCCCATCGTCATCAATAAAACACATCGGATCAATACTATCGAGCCATTTCAGCGGTTTCTCCATAACTTCGAATGGCCCTTGGGGTGCATCACCTACAGCAACACCAACTTTCCATTTTTTTTCTTTGTTTCTTACCGGGAAATAGATGTAATATTTTTCGTTTTTATGTGCTGCCCCGGGTGCAAATAACCAACCACCATTGGCCCATGGTATATCCTTGGTGTGTAATACCTCACCATGGTCGGTCCAATGAATCATATCGGTTGATGAAAATGCATGATAGCCGTCCATGTGATCGTAGTTTCCTTTATCACCTTCCTGTCGTTGGTGGTCTTGTGAACAATACATCCAAACCACGTTATCCCACACATGTACATCAGGATCGGCAGCACTAACATGGCGAACGAGAGGATTACCTTCCATTTTGAAAATAACCTTTTCCTGTTCGTTTGATTCTTTTTGTTGACAGCCAAAGCAAACTCCCAATAGCAGTAATCCTAATATCAACACTTTCTGTAAATCCATATTTTAATCAGTATGATAATCGTTCTAAACGTGGCTCTTTGGGAGCTGTTTCTCCGCCACATTCACTTAATAGTATTTCCTTTAACTGTTCAAGCTTCTCAGGATGTTTGGCTGCCAGATTATTGGCCTCGGAATAATCATCAGGCAAAAAATAAAGTTGATAAATATTAGCGGTTTTCTGATAGCGAATTTTCCAACCCTCAGCAGTAACCAGAGCAGGACCATGTTTTGAATTAAATACCACATATTCATGCTTTTCTGGAGCATCTCCAAAGAATGTTGACCAATAGGATAAACCATCTTTTTTATTGAGAACTTCAACATCCAGCAAATCGGCAAAAGTTGATAGTATGTCGTAGTTTGCAACCATTTGATTCAATACTTTCCCTCCTTCAATATTTCCGGGCCAATGGTAAATGAGCGGTACCCGAACTCCACCTTCCCAGTTATCGCGTTTTAGCCCTGCCATTCCATCGTTCCCGTTAAAAACATCACCAGCTAAATGACTGTAAAATTTTGTATCAAGATTATCGAATTTTTCACCGGTTTGCATATTTCTAACCGGTTTATCCATTTTGCCAGGGCTTGGATAATAAATCTCATGACCGTTATCAGCAGTAAAAACGATTAGTGTATTTTCATAAATCCCTTGTTTTTTCAATTCTTCCACAATTACTCCAACATGATCATCAAGCATTTTAACCATCGACGCATAGGCCTTTTCCAGCTCCGTCAAGTCTGGATTATCTCTAAAGTCGACATGAATTTCAGGAATAGAAGTTGGTCCGTGAGGGAGCTGCGTTGGATGATACAAAAAGAACTTTTCATTTTTGTTATCGCGAATAAATTGAAGCAATTTATTCAGAAACAGGTTTTGAGAATAATGTTCTTTCCCTTTCATATTCCAGCGTTTTTCGTAGCCACCGTTTTCGTCATACTCACTTTCCTTGCTACAATCTTTATGCGTATTGCCCTCAATAATTACTTTTTCTCCGTTTTCAAATAGAAAAGGTGGAAAAAAGCCATGGCAACGCCGATGATCATAATAACCATAATAGTAATCCCAACCGTGGCGTTTTAGGCGTTCGTGTGTGGTTGAAAAGCCCCAGTCGAGCTTGCCCACCTGACCGGTTTTATAACCTGCTTTTTGAAATAATTGCGCCAGAAAGACTTCATCTTCGGGAGTTGGTTTAAAATGTTGATTCAACCTCTGTTGAACTGCATCGGTTGAAATCCCTTCAGG
>JAUUZQ010000105.1 GCA_030589895.1 Bacteroidales bacterium | reverse complement strand
CAGTCCACTGTACTTTGCTGATTTTCCCTTTGGCTTATAGATCACCAACTTCTGTCCGCTCCTGATAATATTCCTGCTAATATTGTTCCAATATCTAAGATCAGCAATGCGCACATCATACCAATCAGAAATAAAACCAAGATTATCTCCCGATTTAATGGTGTAGTACAACTTATCATATTTATCTGCCGGAAGATCGGCCTGAAAACTTGAACTGGCATGTTTGGGAGATGCAATCAGATTCTCATTATTGAAGAAAACTGAATCTTTATATGCCAATATTGAATCCTGAAAATCGATAAAGGCGGAGGAATTAGCAAGGGGGATTGTAAGTGCATATGGTCTCTTCGATGTAGCCGGAATAATATCATACTTGTATTGCGGATTCAGATCCCGTAGCTCCTTGACAGGAATATTGAGAACCTCTGAAACTTGTTTCAGGTGTAGTTGCTCATGGATCATTAGCGTATCCGTATACATTGAAAGCTCCAATGGTAATTTTACCAGGTTATGTTCCTTGAAATAGGTCATGGCGTATGTTGCTGCAATAAAAGCAGGTACATATCCTCTGGTCTCCTTGGGTAAATAGTAATAAATATCCCAGAAATTCTTTTTCCCTCCCGAGCGACGAATGGCTTTATTCACATTCCCCGGTCCACAGTTGTAAGCTGCCAGCGCCAGGGTCCAGTCACCATAAATCCCATAGAGGTCACTCAGGAATCTGGCTGCAGAATGAGTAGCTTTCAGTGGGTCTCTTCTTTCATCAACAAGTGAATTTATGGTAAGGTCGTAGTGCTTTCCTGTGCGATACATAAATTGCCATGATCCAACGGCTCCGGCCCGGGATACCGCACGAGGATTTAATGCAGATTCAATAATTGCCAGGTATTTCAATTCATAGGGCACATCATAGAGATCAAATACCTCTTCGAACATGGGGAAATAGTAATCTGAAAGCCCGAGCATCAAGCTCACCTGCTCTCTTCGCTTTTTTGTATAAACGTTGATGTAATTCTTCACCAACCTGTTATATGTCAGGTCAATAACTGTGGGGATCTCGGCCAAACGCCTGATATAGACAGAATCGGGGAAATCAGGAACCAGTGTATCATTCATCTCTAAGCCACCATCGTCTACCAGTTGCTCCAATGACTGATTGATATAATACACCGCCAGCAAACTGTCAAAATTAGCTTCGAAATTATAATCTACAGGATCATCAAAGGGAAGTGAATCAATGTAGGGTATGGTGTCATTGTAAGGTATGGTATCATTTGCAACAAGCAATGATGGAATTAGGAATAAAAAAACAGAATAAAATATATTTCTCATGTTAATTTTCTCTCTAGAATGTAAGTCTGCAGCGGAATCCATAATTATTTACCAGCGTGCCTGATGAATTGAGCATTGGTCGAATGGAAGGCTCCATGCGAATAGAGAGATCCGGATCCACATCCCAGTAAAAGAGGTGCGCATCAACATAAGCATCAAGTACTATCAGAGCATCCACCAATACCAATCCGATATAACTCATTTCCATATATCTCCGGTATGCCAGCAGATAACGCAAATTTATATCTGATTGATCAAGCAAATAAGTATCATTGGCCTCTCTGTATTTCAGGGTATTATAATAGATCATGAATCCTGCTCCACCTAGTGCTGCATAGACAAATGGTAATTTATAATACTTTTTATTGTATACCTGACCGAGTCCGGGCAATACGATTGAATAGATCATAGCCTTCCTGGGTGAATGACCCTCTTCTAATTCCTCCACTACTTCAATGAGGCTGTCTGCTTGTATCTCCACCTCACTGATAATGTCATCTGCCAGTATTTCCTCTTCTGCCTCAACCATGGGGTCCATTACGGCAGGTTTCACTTTTTCTCCAGGTTTAATTTCACGATCTTCTTTAGGAATATATGACTTAAACGTTGAATCGGTGTATACTATATTCAGTGAATCTGGTTTTTGCGCATACAACGACAATCCACATAGTGTAAACAGGAGCAACACACCGAAGATTCTCTTGAATTCAGTGTACATTTTCATGTGTATGAAGTGTTATCATGAACCCGGTTTATCAAGAATACTGACTATTCTTTGCAATTCTTCGTCAGTCTTGAAGGATATAACGATTTTTCCGGCACCATTATTATTTCTTTTGAAATCAATTGAGGTACCAAAAAAATGTGAAAGGTGCTCGCGAAGATTTTCATAGCCTTCCATGTCATCAGGATAAGATGATTTGTCTCCGCTTTTTTCCTCTTTCAACTTCTGAACAAGGCTCTCAACCTTTCGAACGGAAAGATCTTGTTTGAGTGTTTTCAGAAAAATATCCATTTGTAGTTCAGTATCTTCAACACCCAGCAATGCACGTGCCTGTCCCATTGAAAGCTCTTTCCCTATGATAGCAGCCTGTATGTCAGCAGGTAATTTCAGCAGACGCAGATAATTTGTAACGGTAGCACGCTTTTTACCAACTCTTTCACTCAGTGTCTCTTGTGTAAGATTACACTCATCAATGAGCCTTTGATATGATATCGCCACTTCAATGGCATCAAGGTCCTCTCTCTGAATATTCTCCACGAGGGCAAGCTCCAGCATATTCTCATCGTCTGCATCGCGAATATATGCAGGCACCTTCTTCAATCCTGCTTTGGTTGCTGCCCGTAATCTTCTCTCCCCCGAAATTAACTGGTATTTTCCTTCACCCACCCTGCGCACTGTAATAGGCTGAATGATCCCATGCTTTTCTATCGATGCCACCAATTCATTAAGTGATTCCTCATCAAAATTGGTCCTGGGTTGAAAAGGATTTGATTCTATCTTGCTTATTGATAATTCATTTACTGCAGCTGCGGATTTTATTAACTCCTGATTTGAATTATCAGACATGTCAATCAAGGCGCCAAGTCCTCTCCCTAAAGCATTTTTCTGTGCCATAATCTCAATCTGGTTATTTATCCATGACTTTGTCCTTCTGCTTCAACCTGGTCTCTTCATTTCTCTGAAGAATCTCCCTGGCCAAATTCAGATAATTTACGGCTCCTCTTGAATCAGCATCATAAAGGATCGCCGGTTTACCAAAACTGGGTGCTTCACTCAGTTTTATATTTCGTTGTATTATTGTTTCGAAAACCATTTTCTGGAAATGCTTCTGCACCTCTTCTACAACCTGATTGGAAAGTCTTAACCTGGCATCATACATGGTAAGTAAAAATCCCTCTATTTCCAGGTCCTTGTTAAGTCCTTTCTGAATAATATTAATGGTATTCAGTAATTTTCCCAATCCCTCCAGTGCAAAATACTCGCATTGAACAGGGATGATAACAGATTCAGCAGCAGTAAGTGCATTAACAGTAATCAAACCAAGGGAAGGAGAACAATCAAACAAAACATAATCATAATCGTCCTTCACTTTGGCAACTACATTTTTAAGTAAATACTCCCGCTCGGGCATATTCAACATCTCAATTTCTGCACCAACAAGATCAATATGAGATGGTATCAGATCGAATCCCTTTATTTCGCTGTTCAAAATTATCTTAGTAGGATCTGCATCATCGATCAAACATTCGTATATACTGGTCTGAACCTTCTTCAAATCAAATCCTGAACCCGATGTAGCATTCGCCTGCGGATCGGCATCGATAAGCAATACCTTCTTATCGAGCACGGCAAGGCTTGCTGCCAGATTAATTGCTGAAGTTGTTTTTCCAACCCCTCCTTTTTGATTCGCCAGTGCTATTACTTTACCCATCTGCAAATATATTTTTTATATACGCCACTATGAAAAAACGAAAAACAAAGTTACTATTTTCAGCATGCCTCCGCTTTTGTCCCATTTCCTTATTGTAAACAATTATTTTCCAGTTTTTAACATGTTATCAACAGGTTTTCATGATAACTAAATAAGCGGTTATGTTAGTGCGGGTTACGGGGGAAGGTCCCGATCCCGATCGGGAGGGAGAAGGGGTCCCGATATAATCGGAAGGAAGAAAGAAGGAAAGGAGGAAATGGTCCCGATAGTAATCGGGAGGGAGAGGTAGAAAAAATAAATTATATTTGTGTCTTACAAGAAACAACAGTATGAACAAAAACAACTGGTTGGTCATTGTCAATGCTGCTGCGGGCGGAGGAAAGGCCAGCAGAGACTGGGAGCAGATTGCTTCATTACTCAATAAGCATGATTTTCAATACGATACGGAATTTACAAGCCGTCGCTTGCATGCCATGGTCATCTCAAGAAACAAGATCAAAGAAGGTTATAAACGCATTATTGTTGTGGGTGGTGACGGAACCATGAATGAAGTAATTAATGGTGTATTTGCCCAATCTGCCACACCTACTACTGAAATTATGCTGGGTATGATCACTGTTGGTACCGGAAATGACTGGGCTAAGATGTTTGATATTCCAACTGAGTATGAAGCTGCTATTGAAACAATTAAGCTGCAAAAAACCTTTGTTCAGGATGCCGGATTGGTGACTTACAGGAAGAGTAATCAGACCTGGAATCGCTACTTTATTAACATAGCAGGTATGGGATTTGGCGCGAAAGTCGTGGCTAAATCAAACAAGCTCAAAGACAAAGGGAAAAGTAGTCCATCTCTCTACCAGATGAATATTTTCACCTGTCTGCTAAGTTATAGAGCTATCAAAGCGAGTATTCATATCGATGGAGAATTGATAGATCGTAAGATATTCAGTTTGAGTGTAGGAATTGGGAAATTCAATGGTGGCGGTATGATTCAGATACCTGATGCTATTGCAGATGATGGCTTATATAGCATTACCCTCATAAAAAAAATGGGTAAACTGCGAGTCATAGCCAGCATGAAAATGTTATATAACGGAAAAATTGCGCAGCACAAAAAAGTTGAAACATTCACAGGGAAAGTAATTTCCATAGACTCGCCAACACAACTTAATCTTGAGACAGATGGAGAGACCCTTGGTCACTCTCCCATAGAATTTCAGATTATTCCTAAAAGTGTTACGATAATTACAAGAAATATTTCTGCATGATTGAACCAGGCTCCTGAGACAGTTGCTGACTACCACCTACTGTCCTGCTGCTACTTCCTGAATCTTTATTTCAAAGAGTTTGGGCCAATACTTTCCCGTTACAAACAATCGGTCAGTCTCTTCGTCCCATGCAATTCCATTTAATACATTGGTGCTTGATTTGCGATCCCTGACCGGAAGAATTCTTTTCAGATCGATCCTTCCCTCTACCTTACCATTCGCGGGATCAATGATCACTATTTCGTCTGTATAATAGCGATTGGCATAAATCTTTCCCTTGATAAACTCCAGTTCATTCAGATCTCTTACAGGACCATTGTTGTCGAATACCTCTATCTGCCTGTTATTGGTAAACATCTCCGGATCGATGAAATAGATAATATGCGTTCCATCACTCATGATCAATTCGGTCTCGTTGTGGGTAAGTCCCCATCCCTCTTTATTCTGATAGTAAGACTTTTGTATCTCTTCCAGGGTATTCAAATCATAGATGAAGCAAACCTGGGAACGATAAGTTAACTGGTAAATGTGTCCATTGAAGATGGTTATACCCTCCCCGAAAATCTCTGAGGCATTATTTCTAATATGTATTACTTCACCATTTTCCAGCCTGACTTTTCGAACTGTAGACTGATTTTTATTTCCAGTCCCCTCGTAGAGCCATCCCTCATGATACTCAAGTCCCTGTGTATAAGCTCCAATATCATGCGGAAAAGTATTGACCAGGTGATATCGGTATTGTACAGGGACTATATCAGAGTTCAAAGTAATTTGAATACTGTGTGTTTCGTTGGTTCCATTATCAAAATAAAGTTTCAACCTTAGCCCTGCTTTCCCGGGATGTGCTCCTTCGGTCTCAATAATAGTCGATTCCTTACCAATAAACTTCCCGGCCGGCTGTCCCCTGAAAAAGACCAAAGCAGAATCAAGGTGAAGTGTATCATGAAATGAAATAGTGACCGGGATCTGTTCCCCCAGGGTAATTTTTGTACCATTGGCAGGAGATTCAAGCTTCGATACTTTTTTACTCTGCTGACTTCTCAAAGGAATTTTCCTGACCGTAGCATCTTTTGGATTACAACTTCCAATCGTAAACAAGGTTATAATTAAAGGAAGGGCTATACTATGGATCTTCATGAGCATCAATTTAATTGCCAAAGAGTTTTCTCAGAAAAGATTTATTGCGCGGAAGATTTTTTAATTCATTTTCAAGAGTCGGGTTCAAATCAGGATTCAGCATTTGCCAAATTTCTCCCCAACCCGGCAAACCACCAATATTCCGATCATCAATATAAAAATCGGCCTGGATTTTCCGGCTTATCTCTCCCTCTTTAAATACTTCTTCCGGATAATTCTTATTAACCGCATAGAATACAATACCATTTTTCTTGCAATACTCCACTGCCTCATCAAGTTCTCTTCCACTTCGATATGTCCAGAGAATAAGCTGGTGACGCTGCTCCTGTAAAGCGCGAAGGGTATCAAATGCAAAGAGCACCTCCTTGCCAATGGCAGGATACCTGTGCTCAACAATTGTACCATCAAAATCAACTGCAATTTTCATGTGCTACAATATAAATTAAACCATGCAATGTCAAAATTATTAAAATCCAATTAAAAGAGATCGTTTATGGTTAAATATCTTTCCCCTGTATCATAATTAAAAGTAAGTATTCGGGATCCTTTGGGTATTTCCGGCAGTAATTTTGAAACTGCAGCTAAAGATGCACCGCTTGAAATTCCCAGGAATATCCCCTCCTCTTTCGCTGCCCTGCGTGTAAATAAATACGCCTCTTCCTTTTCAATTCCAATTGTACCATCCAGTACAGATGTATCCAGATTGTCGGGGATAAAGCCTGCCCCTATTCCCATAATCCCATGTGAAGATGGCTTCTCACCGGCAATAACCCTGGAATCAGAAGGTTCAACTGCATATACTTTCAGATTGGTAAATTTCTTCTTTAAAGCCCTTGCTACACCAGTAATATGTCCTCCTGTTCCAACACCCGTGATCAAATAATCTATTCCTTCAGGAAAGTCGCTTATAATTTCCTGTGCTGTTGTTTTCTCATGAATGGAGGGATTGGCAGGATTCTCAAACTGTGATGGGATCCATGCATTGTCCATTTCATTTGCCAGTTCATTTGCCTTTTGGATAGAACCTTTCATTCCTGATTCCCTGGGCGTAAGAACAATTTCCGCACCATATGCCTTGAGGATATTTCTTCGTTCAACAGACATTGACTCAGGCATCACAAGAATAATCCTGTATCCTTTTACGGCTGCTACCATGGCCAGACCAATACCGGTATTTCCCGAAGTAGGTTCAATGATTATACTCTCCTTCTTAAGTAAGTCTTTCGATTCAGCATCTTCAACCATTGCAAGTGCTATCCTGTCTTTGATACTTCCTCCCGGATTGGCTTTCTCCAGCTTGACCCACACTTCATGACCTGACGGAAATAGCTTATTAATTTTTACATGGGGGGTGTTACCTATGGTTTGTAAAATGGTTTGTGCTTTCATATAATATTATTGCTTTTTTTGTGTTGAGCTAAATTGAAAAATCCAATGATTTATTAAGATCCTTGCTGTCTCTGACCACCACCCGATGCTGACGGTAAACCATTGAATTTGGCAAGACACTTTCGGTGATCCAGGTGTTTCCACCCACCACGGTATCATGACCAATAACTGTATTGCCACCAAGAATTGTGCTTCCGGCATATATGATTACGTTGTCTTCGATAGTTGGATGTCGTTTTGTATGTGCCAAAGACTTTTCAACAGTCAGGGCGCCCAGTGTTACCCCCTGGTATACTTTTACATTTTTCCCAATTACTGCAGTCTCACCAATAACGACACCGGTACCATGATCAATGAAAAATGGAGTGTCGATGGAAGCTCCCGGATGAATGTCAATGCCTGTTTTACTATGAACATGTTCCATCATTACCCTGGGAATCAATGGGACCTTCAGCTTATAAAGTATATTTGCTATTCTGTACACTGACATGCAATAGAAACCCGGGTAGCAAAGCACAATTTCCTCCACACAACTGGCTGCAGGATCAAATCGTGCAAAAGCATTTGCATCATTGACCATTGTATCAAATGCATCAGGCAAGCATTTGTAGAACTCTTCTGCAATTACCTGAGGGTCTTCTGTTAATGAGTTCCTTATAGATAAAAGCAACTCCTTAAGTTTCACCGAGCATCTCTCCAGCTCAAGTTCAATTTCAATCTCATTAATCCCGCAATTTAATTTTATCGGAAACAATATATTTATGAGATTATCAACAAACTCATGGGTTTTTAGCATGGAAGGAGCTTCCACACAGTACTTATTGTTGCTGGAGCTCAGGTGCTGAGCAAAGTGTTTATAGGGGTTCATGGGTTAATGGGTTAGTGGGTTAATGCGACAATGTGATAATGCGACAATGAGTTAATGAGTTAATGAGTTAATTAAAAAAATAACTTCAAATTAGAAGTATTGTCGCATTGTCGCATTGTCGCATTGTCGCATTGTTGCATTGCTGCATTGTCGCATTGTTGCATTGTCGCATTGTCGCATTGTCGCATTGTCGCATTATTAAGTCGCTATGTCAGTACAATCCTTACCAGAGACAACAATATATATGTCACAATTACCAAAGACAGTCCCGGAACCATCAGGAAAACGATGAAAACCAGACCTATGATGAGGGTAAGATATCTGAAAATATTTGGTTTAAAACTCAAGGTTTTGAATTTCAGGGAAATCATCTTCAGTGGAGTGATCATCATCACGGCCAATACAAGCATGATAATCAGGATAAACCATATACTTATCTCCTGTCCGTAGAATGAGCCATTAATAATCATATCATAATATATACCTGTCCAGAAGAGCGCATGCGCAGGAGTTGGAAGTCCCAAAAATGAATCGGCTCCATCTTTCTGTAGATTGAATCTGGCCAGACGGATAGCTGAAAAGACCGGCACGATTAGTACTGAGATAAATACCAAAAGCGAAACAGCAGGTGTATTCCAGATTGAATCTCCGGGCAATACATCCATCTGAAACTGCAATATCTTATAGATAAAAGCGGCAGGGACCAAGCCAAAGCTTACGATATCTGCGAGTGAGTCGAGTTGCTTCCCTATTTCTGATGTAGCATTTAGTAACCTGGCTGTCATACCATCCAGAAAATCCAATACCGCCGCTATAAGAACTAAAACAACGGCAACTCCCGGCTTGCCGCCAAGGATCATTACAATAGCTGTTGAACCAGCCATTAAATTACACAGGGTAATAAAGTTGGGGATGTGTTTTTTCATTTTTCGATTTGTTGTTTTTCAAACCGGCGCAATGCCAATCGAATCATCCAGTAACTAAAAATAATCATTACCGGCCAGGATAAATATGCTATTACGGAACCTAACATAACTATTGTTTTAAGTTAATAAATATGAGTATCGTCTTTACCGAGAACTTCATCTTCATCGATCTTCTTTTTACTGATAGCCCTCCAGACAAATACAATATAAGCGATTACAAATGGAACCATCAGTGACACATAACTCAAGGCAACTAAAGAATACTTGCTTGATGAGCTATTTTGAATCGTCAGCGAACTCTGCAGGTCATAATTCGACGGATAGAAAGCTGTGTTGTTGAATCCTGCCAGGAAGAATAGAGACATTACGACAAGTATTGTTCCCGGACCTGACAGCCAGATCCCATTTGAAGTGTTCTTCAGGAGTGACCATCCTATGCCACCAAGGACAAGGAGAACGCCTCCCAAAAACATAAGAAGAACCACAGGCATCTGAATAAGATTATGAAAATATTTGTATGCTTCCATAGTAAGCTGAGCAGTCACAGGATCCACAGCAAATCCATCCCTCAACATTAACCAGATAACAAATGTAAGGAAGAAGACAAGGAATGCTATGGCATTGATCAACAAGCACTTTTTTGTTCTGCGAATAATTTCCTCATGATCTATGGTCTTTAAAAAGTAAAGCAAGCCCAGAACCCTGGCAAGAAAAAATACGGTCAGACCAAGCGAAAGATTAAAAGGATCCAGTGCAGCTTCGAGACCCCTGGAAGAGACCTCCCACAAAACGTTATTCATGTCATTAAGTGAAAACTGCGAGCCGGAAAAGAAGGTTGCCACTGCAATACCAATCAATACTGTACCCACTAATCCATTTATAAAAAGAAATGCTTCATAGGTTTTCTTGCCCAGGAAATTCGAGGCCTTGCTCCTGAATTCATAGGAGACTGCCTGAATTACAAACGCAAATAAAATGATCATCCATACCCAGTAAGCACCTCCAAAACTTGTGGCATAAAAAAGAGGAAAAGAGGCGAAAAAGGCACCTCCAAATGTCACCAGGGTAGTAAAAGTGAATTCCCATTTTCTTCCCAGGGTATTGATGATAATGGTTCTCTCTATATCGGTTTTTCCAATTCGGTATATAAGGGTTTGTCCTCCCTGTACAAACATCAGGAAAATTAGTGTAGCTCCCAGAAGAGAGATAATTACCCACCAATATTGCTGTAATGCGAGATGTGATAAATTTTCAAACATGGCTATTTTCCTCCCGGACCTTTTTTAATTTGTGTTGTCAGAATTTTTATTTCAGCAATAAAGAGTGTCGTAAATGCAAGTAGGAATATCCAAAACGTTATTTGAACTGCACTGGTATTCAGTCGGGTAACAGCCGTTATGTTTGGCATCAATTCATAAACTACCCAGGGTTGTCTTCCCATCTCTGCCAGCACCCATCCTGCCTCTGAGGCAATCCATGGCATAGGTAGTGTAATAAGCGCCACCCACAGCAGCCATTTATGATTTCCCCATCGGTTTCTTATGCTCAGAATAACTATAAGAAATGTGAGTAATAAAAAATGTCCACCCAGGATGACCATTATATGAAAAGAATAAAAATTCATCTTCACATTCGGGATCAACTCCTGCAGATCACGTCCTTTATAGTACCCGTATCCAAAGTAGTCAAAGTAATCACTTACCCACTGCTCATCATCAAACTTCGCTTTCATCTCAGCAAATTTCGCGTCGTCTCCCCTGTCCTTTGCACGTTTAAGCTCCTTTAATGTTTGAATAGCAATGGCTCCCCGTTCAATCTTTTCATCGAATGATAAAATACCCTGTTCTTCATTTCCATACATCATATCTGAAATACCCGGTACATAGCCACTTGGAGTAAGAAATACCATATAAGAGAGTGCATTGGGAATTTCAAATTTGAAAATAAATTCCTCCCGTGGATCAGGTAGTTTTGTGGTATCATATTTTAAGGCCCCTATGGCCACCAGCGGAGCATGGGTTTGACCATCATAAAGTGCTTCCATCGCTGCAAACTTAATGGGTTGTTTAACCGCCACTAACCTCGCCGATGTGTCTCCTGTTGCAATGGTAGCAATAGCAGCGATCAAACCAAATACTGCAGCAACCAAAGTACTGCGCTTTGCAAACAGCACCTCCCTGTTCTTCAGTAAAAACCAGGCACTAATACCTATTACAGCAATAGATGCCAGCAAGAAACTGGAGGTTATGGTATGAAGAAATT